>NZ_AP031498.1:390000-625000 GCF_042854845.1 Maricurvus nonylphenolicus
CCGAAGCTGCGGATGCTTTTAAGCATGGTAGGGGAGCGTTCTGTAAGCCGCTGAAGGTGAACTGTGAGGTTTGCTGGAGGTATCAGAAGTGCGAATGCTGACATGAGTAACGATAAGGGGTGTGAAAAACATCCCCGCCGGAAGATCAAGGTTTCCTGTCCAACGCTAATCGGGACAGGGTTAGTCGGCCCCTAAGGCGAGGCAGAAATGCGTAGTCGATGGGAAGCAGGTTAATATTCCTGCACTTTACATTACTGCGATGGAGGGACGGAGTAGGCTAGGCCAGCACGGCGTTGGTTGTCCGTGTTTAAGCGCGTAGGCTGAGGACTTAGGCAAATCCGGGTCCTTAAGGCTGAGACGTTACGACGAAGCTAACTTCGGTTAGTGAAGTGGTTGATGCCATGCTTCCAAGAAAAGCTTCTAAGCTTCAGGTAATGTAGAACCGTACCCCAAACCGACACAGGTGATCAGGTAGAGAATACCAAGGCGCTTGAGAGAACTCGGGTGAAGGAACTAGGCAAAATGGTACCGTAACTTCGGGAGAAGGTACGCCGGCTTTGGTGATCGGACTTGCTCCGTAAGCTGAGGTCGGTCGAAGTGACCAGGTGGCTGCAACTGTTTATTAAAAACATAGCACTCTGCAAACACGTAAGTGGACGTATAGGGTGTGACGCCTGCCCGGTGCCGGAAGGTTAATTGATGGGGTTAGCATTAGCGAAGCTCTTGATCGAAGCCCCGGTAAACGGCGGCCGTAACTATAACGGTCCTAAGGTAGCGAAATTCCTTGTCGGGTAAGTTCCGACCTGCACGAATGGCGTAATGATGGCCACGCTGTCTCCACCCGAGACTCAGTGAAATTGAAATCGCGGTTAAGATGCCGTGTTCCCGCGGCTAGACGGAAAGACCCCGTGAACCTTTACTACAGCTTTGCACTGAACTCTGAGCCTATTTGTGTAGGATAGCTGGGAGGCTTTGAAGCGTTAACGCCAGTTAGCGTGGAGCCGTCCTTGAAATACCAGCCTGGTATGTTTGGGGTTCTAACTCAGGTCCGTTATCCGGATCGAGGACAGTGTATGGTGGGTAGTTTGACTGGGGCGGTCTCCTCCCAAAGAGTAACGGAGGAGCACGAAGGTACCCTCAGCATGGTCGGAAATCATGCAATGAGTGCAATGGCATAAGGGTGCTTGACTGCGAGACTGACAAGTCGAGCAGGTACGAAAGTAGGTCATAGTGATCCGGCGGTTCTGTATGGAAGGGCCGTCGCTCAACGGATAAAAGGTACTCCGGGGATAACAGGCTGATACCGCCCAAGAGTTCACATCGACGGCGGTGTTTGGCACCTCGATGTCGGCTCATCACATCCTGGGGCTGAAGCCGGTCCCAAGGGTATGGCTGTTCGCCATTTAAAGTGGTACGCGAGCTGGGTTTAGAACGTCGTGAGACAGTTCGGTCCCTATCTGCCGTGGGCGTTGGAAAATTGAGAAGAGCTGCTCCTAGTACGAGAGGACCGGAGTGGACGAACCACTGGTGTTCGGGTTGTGATGCCAATCGCATTGCCCGGTAGCTACGTTCGGACGGGATAACCGCTGAAAGCATCTAAGCGGGAAGCCTCCTTCAAGATGAGTTTTCCCTAGGACTTTAAGTCCTCTAAAGGGCCGTTGAAGACTACGACGTTGATAGGCTGGGTGTGGAAGCGTTGTGAGGCGTTGAGCTAACCAGTACTAATTGCCCGTGAGGCTTGACCATATAACTGAATCGATTGATGTACTCTTGTTAAAAGAGAAACGACATCAACGCGATCCGGATAGGTAAGTCAAAGAAAGATATGCACAGTCTGAAATACAGAAGACAGCAGTAGATAATTTACGAACAAAAACTTTACAATCCGCCACCCTATTTGGACTTGGCAATAGCAGGCTTCAGATAAGCCATAAGACTACAACCCAATCCAAACCAGTTTGGCTGACGACCATAGCGAATTGGAACCACCTGATCCCATCCCGAACTCAGTAGTGAAACGATTTAGCGCCGATGGTAGTGTGGGGCTTCCCCATGTGAGAGTAGGTCATCGTCAGCCTCTTAATTTAAAAGCCCGTTAGGTTATCCTAACGGGCTTTTTCTTTGCCCGAAAGAAATGGTAATGGCGGGGTCTGACCCTGCGGGTCAGACCCCATTTAAAACGCATATAATAAGAATTGCAGGCACAAAAAAAGGTGAAGCTCATTACAAGCTCCACCTTTCGTAATTGGAAATTTGTTAAGGATATTAACGAATGTTGGAGAGCTTAGGATTTGGCTGCTTCGCCTCACGGAAAATTAAGGCAACCTTGCCAATCTCCTGAACGATCTCCGCACGAGCCTCCTTACACATTTCTTTTACTACCTGTTTGCGCAGGTCACGGTCTGCCACCATCAGCTTTACTTTAATTAACTCGTGATCGTCTAGGGCTCGATTCAGCTCTGCGATAACATTCTCGCTCAGGCCTTTGCCGGCAATAGTAACGATAGGGTTCAAATTATGACCCAGAGAGCGATATTGTTTTTTACGGTCGGCGCTTAAAGGCATACAATGTCTCAATAACTGTCAGGACTAAAACCTGTATTGTAACACCTTCCCGGCGGACTGATGGCAGTCCGGCACAATTGCCTCGAGATTTATGGCCAGATCGAAAAGCAGCGGCCGTTGGCTGCACGAACATTTCAACGACAAGTACGTTAAGCAATCCCAGCAGGACGGTTACCGGTCCCGGGCCAGTTATAAGCTGATTGAGCTCGATGAGAAAGACAAACTGTTTAAACCCGGTATGACCGTTGTTGATCTGGGGGCTGCCCCAGGTGGATGGTCCCAGGTGGCTGCGCGTCGGATTGGTGATAAAGGCAGAGTTGTGGCTTCAGATATATTGCCGATGGACTCCATTGCTGATGTTGAATTTGTCCAGGGTGATTTCACCGAAGAATCTGTGCTGAATGAGATCCTGGACTTACTGGGTGAGGCCAAGGCAGACCTTGTAATTTCCGATATGGCCCCCAATATGAGTGGTATGGCTGACATTGATCAGCCCAAGTCCATGTATCTGAACGAACTTGCCCTGGATATGGCCAAAACGGTACTCCATAAGGGCGGTAACTTTGTCGCCAAGCTGTTCCATGGCGAGGGATTTGAAGAATTAATGCAAGATGCGCGTGACCATTTTAACAAAGTGGTCACGCGTAAGCCGGATGCCTCCAGGGACAGGTCTCGTGAGGTTTATCTGGTTGCCAAGGGCTTTAAGGGGTAAAGTAGGTCAGGAAAGGCCGCCTGCGGCTTAATGCCTATACTTATACAGTGATGTCCTGGTGCGATTTTGATCTTAACATCAGGTATGCATGCCGAACGCTTTGTCAGTACTGACTAAATCACAGTGTGGACATGGCGCTTATAACCGAGTGATATGAGGGTATCCCTTTGAATGATATGGCGAAGAATTTAATCCTGTGGCTGATTATTGCTGCGGTACTGCTGGCGGTGTTCCAGAACTTCAGTCCGCAGACGACACAGGATAATTTGACCTATTCTGCCTTTATCAAGGAAGTACAGGCTGATCGCGTCAGTGAAGTGACCATCGATGGCCTGATGATTCGTGGTGTTCGTGAAGACAGCACCCGTTTCGAAACCATCCGCCCAATGCTGGATGATGCCAAACTGATGGATGACCTGCTGAATCACGGTGTGGTCGTTATTGGTAAAAAGCCTGAGCAGGCGAGTCTGTGGCAGCAACTGCTGGTTGCCAGCTTCCCAATTCTGCTGATTATCGTGGTATTTATGTTCTTTATGCGCCAGATGCAGGGCGGTGCCGGTGGTAAAGGCGGCCCCATGAGCTTTGGCAAGAGCAAGGCGCGCCTGCTGGGTGAAGACCAGATTAAAACCACCTTCGCCGACGTGGCTGGTGTGGACGAGGCAAAAGAAGACGTACAGGAGCTGGTGGAATTCCTACGTGACCCTTCGCGATTCCAGCGTCTAGGCGGTGTGATTCCTCGTGGTGTTCTGATGGCGGGCCCTCCGGGTACCGGTAAAACCCTGCTGGCAAAAGCTATTGCCGGTGAGGCCAAGGTGCCATTCTTCTCTATCTCCGGTTCTGACTTTGTTGAAATGTTTGTGGGTGTCGGTGCTTCCCGTGTTCGCGATATGTTTGATCAGGCCAAGAAACAATCCCCCTGCATTATCTTTATTGATGAGATTGATGCGGTAGGTCGTCACCGCGGCGGTGGTCACGGCGGTGGTCACGACGAGCGTGAGCAAACCTTGAACCAGCTGCTGGTTGAAATGGATGGCTTTGAAGGTAATGAGGGCATTATTGTTATTGCTGCCACTAACCGCCCTGATGTACTGGATAAGGCGTTGCTGCGTCCTGGTCGTTTCGACCGTCAGGTTGTGGTTGGTTTACCGGATATTCGCGGTCGTGAGCAGGTGCTGAAAGTGCATATGCGTAAAGTCCCTTTGGATGACAAAGTTAAGGCCTCTGTGATTGCTCGCGGTACCCCGGGTTTCTCCGGTGCAGATCTGGCCAACCTGGTTAATGAAGCGGCCCTGTTTGCTGCACGCTCTAACAAGCGTGTTGTGACTATGGAAGAGTTTGAAAAAGCCCGTGACAAGATCATGATGGGCGCTGAGCGCAAGTCCATGGTGATGAGCGAGAAGGAAAAAGAAAACACCGCTTACCATGAAGCCGGTCACGCCATTATTGGCCGTTTGGTACCTGAGCATGACCCTGTGCATAAGGTGACTATTATTCCTCGTGGCCGTGCGCTGGGTGTTACCCAATTCCTGCCGGAAGATGACAAGTACAGCTTGAGCAAGCGTGCCGTTGAGTCGCAGTTGTGTACTCTGTTCGGTGGTCGTATCGCTGAAGAGATGACCCTTGGTTTTGACGGAGTTACTACTGGGGCTCAAAACGATATTGAACGTGCTACCGATTTGGCTCGCAGTATGGTCACCAAGTGGGGCTTGTCTGAAAAACTGGGCCCGCTTAACTATGGTGAAGACGAAGGTGCTTATCCGGGCACTGGCACTCCTAATTACTCCGGTGCGACATCAAAAATTATTGATGAGGAAGTACGTCGCATTGTTGATGATTGCTATAAACGTGCTGAAACCATCCTGCATGAGAATCGCGATATTCTGGAAGCGATGAAAGATGCGCTGATGGAGTATGAAACCATCGATGCAGAGCAGGTGGATGATTTGATGGCACGTAAAAAAGTGCGTCCGCCTCGTGACTGGCATGACAGTGATTTCAACAGTCATATCAGCAAGAAAAAAGATGATGAGAAGGATGATAAAGAATCCGGCTCAATTGGTGGTCCCGCCAAGGACCACTAGTCGGTATTAATCACCGTCGTAATTAAGGGCAGACCTTTGGGCCTGCCCTTTTTTGTTTTTCACCGCTTAGTAATGCTCTATGAATCTTCAATGTGGTAAACAGCAGCTGGATTTAAGTTCTCCGAAAGTCATGGGCATCTTGAATGCTACTCCTGATTCTTTTTCTGATGGTGGCCAACACTTTGAGTCGGGTCAGTTTGTGCTGGATTCGGCCCTAAAAAAGGCCGAGGCAATGATTGAGGCCGGTGCGGATATAATAGATGTCGGTGGTGAGTCAACCCGACCTGGTGCCCTGCCAGTAACCCTGCAGCAAGAACTTGATCGTGTTGTCCCTGTTGTAGAAGCTATTAAAGCCAACTTTGATGTGGTTGTGTCTGTCGACACCAGTAGCCCGGAAGTGATGATGGCGGGGGCTGATGTAGGCGCGGGATTGATCAATGATGTACGGGCCCTGCAAAAGGACGGTGCCCTGGCTGCTGCGGCTCAAACAGGCTTACCTGTATGCTTGATGCATATGCTGGGGCAGCCTGGCACCATGCAGCAAAACCCGCAGTATGAAAATATTGTTGTTGATATTAAAGGCTTTCTACAGCGCCGCATTGAGGCTGCTGTTAGCGCCGGTATTGAAAGAGATCAAATTATAATTGATCCGGGTTATGGCTTTGGTAAATTACTACGGCATAATCTACAGCTGTTACACCATCAGCGAGAATTACTGGCGTTAGGTTGCCCAATTCTGGCTGGGTTATCTCGAAAATCGATGATCGATCATTTACTGGGGCGCTCTGTGGATGAGCGTTTACCGGGTAGCTTGGCATTGGCTATGTTGGCCGTGCAACAGGGGGCTTCCATCATTCGTGTTCACGATGTGAGAGAAACTCAGGATGTCCTGAGTATGATGGCTGCCGTCGATGCAGCTGTTTGAGTCAGTTTCAATAAAATAGAATATAAGTCTATAAGAAGAAAACCGTAGCAAGCGGTGAAGGAGTGAAGAGGTATGTCACGCAAGTTTTTTGGTACCGATGGGATTCGTGGGCGAGTAGGTGAAGCGCCTATCACCCCTGATTTTGTGTTGCGCTTGGGTTGGGCTGCTGGTCGTGTATTGGCTGATCGCTTTGACGGCCCAAAGCTGATTTTGATTGGTAAAGATACGCGCACCTCAGGTTATATGTTTGAGTCTGCATTGCAGGCTGGCCTCATAAATGCTGGCGTAGATGTTGGTTTGTTGGGCCCCATGCCTACCCCCGCTATTGCTTACCTGACGCGCACTTTTCAGGCTCAAGCTGGCATTGTGATTAGTGCCTCCCACAACCCTTACTACGATAACGGTATTAAGTTCTTTAGCTCGACGGGTACAAAGTTGCCTGATGATATTGAACTGGCCATTGAGGCAGAGCTGGAAAAGCCGATGGTGACCGCTGAAGTACTGGGTAAAGCACGTCGTATTGAAGATGCAGCTGGTCGCTATATCGAGTTCTGCAAGGGGACTATGCCGTGGGGCTTTAGCTTGAAGGGCATAAACATTGTGCTCGATTGCGCTAATGGCGCTACCTACCATATTGCCCCCGAAGTCTTTCGTGAACTGGGGGCGACTGTCGATGTCATGGCTGCTGAGCCTGATGGCGAAAATATCAATCGCGATTGTGGTTCTACTAAACCGGGTAAACTGCAGGCTCGTGTTTTGGAGACAGGCGCGGATCTGGGGATTGCCTTCGATGGCGACGGTGACCGGCTGATCTTTGTTGATCATCAGGGCGAATTGGTTGATGGCGACGAAATTCTCTACATCATAGCCTCCTATCGCAAGGAGTTTGGTGGTGGTTGTAATGGTGTTGCAGGAACACTGATGAGCAACTTCGGCTTTGAAATGGCGCTTGAGAAGCTGGGTATTCCCTTTGCTCGTGCCAAAGTGGGTGATCGCTATGTGATAGAAGCCATGCGTAATAATGGCTGGACCCTGGGCGGCGAAAATTCCGGCCATATTGTATGCAGTGATGTGACAACTACTGGTGACGGCATTATTTCAGCCCTGCAGGTTATGCTGGCGCTGGTTACTGCAGATACTCGTTTACACGAGCTTAAGCAGGGTATGCGCAAGTTGCCACAAACCATGATCAATGTGCGCTTGCAGCAGCGTATAGATCTGGATGCAGATAGTAGTATTCAGGAAGCAGTGCAATCTGCCGAGCAGGAATTGGATGGCCGCGGTCGTGTGCTGTTAAGACCGTCTGGTACCGAGCCGGTAGTGCGGGTGATGGTGGAAGGAGAGGATCTTCCCTTGGTCAATCGCTTGGCTGAAGAGCTATCGGAAGTGGTAGAGGCTGCTGTCTCTGCCTAGGTTGATCGAAGTCTCCCAGGTGAGCAAATTATTGGCGTCGGGCGTTGTAACCTAAGTGGTTCTTCGCTACCATTGGCGCCCGTTTTGACGTGCAGGCAGGCCCTGCATGTTGGTATAAGCAGAAGCTCAGGCAAGCGCCTCGAAAAGTCTGAATAACAAGGTCTGGAAGTACATGCGTCGCCCTCTCGTGGTAGCAAACTGGAAGATGAATGGTAGCAAGTCAGCAAACGCCGGCTTGGTAGCTGATTTTTTGGCTTCCTGGCAGGGTGTTCATCAGGCTGAAGTGGCGATGTGTGCCCCTTATATTTATTTGCCGCAGTTGGCTGATAGCCTGGCTGAGAGCAATGTGGGTGTTGGCGCTCAGGACATCAGTGTCCATGAGCAAGGTGCTTATACCGGTGAGATCTCCGGGGCTATGCTGGCTGAGTTTGACTGCCGCTATGCCATTATTGGTCATTCAGAGCGCCGTGAATACCACGCAGAAACTGACCAACTGGTTGCCGAAAAGTTTGTTGCGGCCCAGAAAGCCGGGCTGGCCCCAATTCTTTGTGTTGGAGAAACCTTGGCCCAGCGTGACAGCGGCGAAGCCCTGTTAGTTATTGGTGAGCAATTAAAAGCGGTTGTTGACCATGTTGGCCGTGACAGTATGAGCTCTGCAGTGATTGCCTACGAGCCTGTATGGGCCATTGGTACTGGCCGTACCGCCAGCCCTGAGCAAGCGCAGGAAGTTCACCACTTTATTCGCGAGCAACTCGGTGAGCTGGGTGGTGCTGTACGTATTCTGTATGGCGGCAGTGTGAAGCCGGGTAATGCAGAAGAGCTGTTTTCTCAGGCTGATATTGATGGTGCGCTGGTTGGTGGTGCATCGCTGGTAGCTGAAGATTTTCTGGCTATATGCCGGGCTGCTGAATAACGCAGCAAAAGATTAGATGAGAGCCAAGGGCTTTGTGTGCTTGGCGATAGTAAGGTGAAAACCTATGGAAAAACTGATTTTAGTATTTCATGTACTAACGGCACTGGCCATTATCGGCCTGATCCTGCTGCAACAGGGTAAAGGTGCCGAAATGGGCGCCTCTTTCGGTGCCGGAGCGTCTCAAACCGTATTTGGTAGCCAGGGTGGCGGCAACTTCTTTACCCGTGCCACGGCAATACTGGCGGCTTTGTTTTTTGCGACCAGCTTTGGTTTGGCAATAGTTGCCAAGCAGCAGTCTGAGATTTCCGCAGATGCGGGCATCCCGGTTGCCGCCGAGCAGGCTGATATTCCTGCTTTGGTTGAAGAGCAAGCTTCTGACCTGCCGATTGCAGATGAGGTGTCAGAGTCTGCTGGTGACTTGCCTGTTATTGATGAGGCTTCCGAGTCAAAATAAGCCGATAGGCAATTAAAGTTTTAGCCCAGGTGGTGGAATTGGTAGACACGCTATCTTGAGGGGGTAGTGACTTCGGTCGTGCGGGTTCAAGTCCCGCCCTGGGCACCATACAAAAAGCTCGACAGCAATGTCGGGCTTTTTCTTTATCTGCGGGCTGCACGACGTTTCGTGCGACTCTTACAGGTTATCGAGTCCCGCCCTGGGCACCATACAAAAAGCTCGACAGTAATGTCGGGCTTTTTCTTTATCTGCGAGTCGCACGACGTTTCGTGCGACTCTTACAGGTTATCGAGTCCCGCCCTGGGCACCATATTAAAAAGCTCGAAAGCAATGTCAGGCTTTTTCTTTATCTACGGCCCGCACGAGGGTTTCGTGCGACTCTTACAGGTTATCAAGTCCCGCCCTGGGCACCATACAAAAAGCTCGACAGCAATGTCGGGCTTTTTCTTTATCTGCGGGCCGCACGACGTTTCGTGCGACTCTTACAGGTTAGTGAATTCCGCCTTTGGGGCCAGTGAGTGATATCGAGATTTTACTGTAGCTTCACCGTATAGGTTGCGATGGTAGGTTTGCTCAGACAATAAAAAGCCCGACAGGTTGTCGGGCTTTTTATTGGGTTTTATTGCTAGCTAAGTTTTAGAAGAGTTCATCGGGTAGAGATTCTTCTTCAGTGTAGACCGCAGGGGTGTCAGAGTTGTCGTCTTCCAGGGTGGGAGCATTCTCTGTACGGAAAATTTCAAAGATGGCGTCGGGGTTATCTGGACGGGCACGTAGACCCGTCTCGGGATCTATGCGCACGGTAATTAGACCATCTGGTTGCTCGCGGACGGTTTCAGGTATGCCATCGAGGGCTGTACGCATAAAATCGATCCAGATAGGCAGTGCTGCTGAGCCGCCATATTCACCTCTGCCCAGTGGCAGGTTCTGGTCAAAACCGAGCCAGGTGGTTGCGACCATATGGCCGTTATAGCCTGAGAACCAGGCATCCTTGGGGCCATTGGTGGTGCCTGTTTTGCCTGCCAGATCGCTTCGGCCCAGTACCTGTGCGCGGCGGCCGGTGCCCTTTTTAATGACGTCGCGCAGCATATTGTCGATGATGTAGGCAACCTTGGCATCGAGTACTTTTGGCGCAATAGGACGCTGAGGTTGAAGAGGCTCAGAGGTCTCCAGGTCTGATGAGAGCGGCTCTTCTTCTATGCCAGGCTCTGGAGCGGCTTCAACAAAGCTGTCTTCCTGATCGATCAGTGACTGCAGCTCTTGCTCTGCGGATAGCTCTGGTTGCTCTATAGTTGTGTCATTGTCTGCAGTGGCGAGATCGCTTTCCTGGTTTTCACATTCCCGGCAGACTGTTAGCGGTAATGCCTGGTAGAGCGTTTGACCTTCTGCATCGGTAATTTGGTCAATTAAATAGGGTTCAACCTGATAGCCGCCATTGGCAAATACTGCATAGGCCGTTGCGATTTGCAATGGCGGCACTCCATGGCTACCAAGGGCCAGGGACAAGTCGTGAGGCAGGGTTTCCTCATTAAAGCCGAAGCGTGACATGCCTGTGATTGCATTGCCTGTACCGATTGTTCTCAGTACGCGAATCGATACCAGGTTGCGGGATTTAAACAGGGCTTGGCGCAAGCGAGTAGGACCAAAGAATTTGCCACTGGCATTCTCTGGTCGCCAGGTGCTTTCCAGGCTGGCATCGTCAAAGACAATAGGTGCATCGTTAATGACGGTGGCTGGCGTCAGGCCGTTTTCCAGGGCTGCGGTATAAATAAACGGCTTGAAGTTGGAGCCTGGTTGACGCTCGGCCTGGGTAGCGCGATTAAAGTGGCTTTGGCGGAAATCCAGCCCGCCTACAAGCGCCTGAATGCCTCCGTCGTCAGGATTAAGTGCCACAAGGGCTGCTTGCGCGGAGGGAATTTGAGCAAGTTGCCAGTTGTCCGGGGATTTCTCAGAGATGCGAACAACATCACCTGCTGAGAGGAAGTCTTCGGTGGCTTTTGGTGCTCTGCCAACGCGGTTTTCACTGATATAGGGTTTGGCGTTTGATGGGCCGTTGTTCCAGTCTATGTTGATCAGCTGGCCGTAAGCGGTCATTACCTGCAGCTCTTGGCCCTGCGCCATAGTTACAACAGCCGCGCGTAAGCTCGCATAGGTTGGCATACTTTTAAGAGCGGTTTGCCAAGCTTCAAGTTGCTCTGTGGAAAAAACTGTTGCCTCAGTTGCTTCAGCCTGTGCTTGCTCATCGATGGTATTAGTTGCCTCGAATTCCGCTGAGGCTGTTGGTGCGTCAATAATAGGCAGGCTGGTTTCTGGGCCGCGATAACCGTGGCGATTATCGTATGTTAGTAAGCCCTTAATTACCGCTTGTTGGGCGCTGGACTGCAGTTCGCTACTGACAGTGGTGTAAACCTGATAGCCGTCTGTGTAGGCCGCTTCGCCAAACAGGTCAACGGTTTTCTTGCGTGCCATTTCCGCGATATAGGGAGCGTCCAGTCCCAGGCCGGAGCCGTGGTAACTTGCTGTTACTGGTTCTTTCAAGGCTTCTTGATAGGTGAGGTTATCAATGTATTCCAACTCCAGCATGCGGCCCAAAATCCAGTTGCGGCGGATCATGGCGCGAGATGGATTGGCAATCGGGTTGTAGGCAGAGGGAGCCTTTGGTAATCCGGCGATCATGGCCAATTGGGCAAGGTTCAGCTCATTAATGTTTTTGCCGTAGTAGGCTTGAGCTGCAGCCTGGATGCCGTAGGCGCGGTTACCCAGGTAGATTTTATTCATATAGAGCTCAAGGATTTCCTCTTTACTGAGCTCGCGTTCAATTTGCAGTGCAAGAAGGATTTCGTTGAACTTACGGGTGAAGGTCTGTTTGCGGGTTAAGAAAAAGTTACGCGCCACCTGCATGGTGATGGTGCTGCCCCCGGTTTGAATGTGACCGGATTGCAATAATTGTGAGGCAGCTCGCAAAAGTCCTTTAATATCAACGCCGTGATGCGAGTAGAATCGGTCGTCCTCAGCCGCAAGTATGGCTTGAACGAACGGTTCAGGTGCTTCTTCATAGGCAATTGGGGTACGGCGCTTTTCGCCGAACTCGCCAATTAGCACTCCGTCGCTGGAGTATACGCGCAGTGGGGTCTGCAGCTTTACTTGCCGCAAAGTTTCCACTGCGGGAAGTTTGGGACTAAGGTAAAGATAGAGTCCGGAAAAAAGCGCTAAACCACCGCTAATTGCCGCGAGGCTGAGCCATAATAAAAGGCGAATGTAGGCTTTGTTAATCGTCATTTTTTCTATGTGAATTAATGGGTTAGCGCGTCAATACGTCGAGAGGCGACATTATAAGCGCTTTTCAGGGCTTTACATATGGCTGATGTTGTTGCAGGCTTAAGTTAAAGTGCTATAACATGAAAAGCACCTAAGTTACGGAAATTGATAGAAAAATGGGAATTTTAGGTTTCTTAGAGCGCAAGCAGAAACCGGTTTTGGGGTTAGATATCAGCTCCACATCGGTCAAATTGCTCGGTTTGAGCAAGCAAGGTGACCGCTACCGTGTAGAAAGCTATGCCGTGCGCGCCCTGCCCCCCAATGCCGTTGTTGAAAAGAATATCAACGATGTTGAAGCCGTGGCAGAGGTAATCAAACAGGTCGTTAATCATTCCAAAAGCAAGGTCGAGCTGGCAGCTGTTGCCGTAGCTGGGTCTGCGGTCATCACCAAAATGGTTGAAATGCCCGCCGGGCTCAGTGATGACGCTATGGAAACCCAGATCTCCCTGGAAGCTGACCAATATATCCCATACCCCCTGGAAGAAGTTGCGATTGATTTCGAGGTTCAGGGCGAATCAGAAGAGAATCCCGAGCAGGTTGATGTCTTGCTGGCCGCTTGCCGCCGTGAGAATGTTGACTTGCGTGTAAGTGTATTGGAGCTGGCTGAGCTGACTCCAAAGGTGGTGGACGTTGAGGCCTACACGATGGAGCGCGCTTTTTCACTTATTAGCGAGCAGCTCGAAGATCAGGATGACCAGGTGGTGGCAGTCATTGATATTGGTGCCACCATGACCACATTAAGTGTTCTGGTTGACGGTAGAACCGTTTATACCCGCGAGCAGTTGTTTGGTGGCAAACAGCTGACCGAAGAAGTACAGCGCCGTTACGGTCTGTCCCAGGAAGAGGCCGGATTGGCGAAAAAGCAAGGTGGCTTGCCTGATGATTACGACTCTGAGGTCTTGGAGCCATTTAAAGATGCTGTGGTTCAACAGGTAACTCGCTCACTACAATTCTTCTTCTCCTCCAGTCAATACAACGACGTTGACCATATTATCCTTGCTGGCGGTGTTGCTGCGATGGATGGCTTGGCGAACTTGATCGAAGAAAAGCTGGGTACCCAGGCGACCGTTGCCAACCCCTTCGCCAATATGTCTGTTGCCCCTAAGGTTAATGCCGCTGCCTTAGCCAATGATGCCCCCTCGTTGATGATTGCCACAGGTTTGGCAATGAGGAGTTTTGACTAATGGCCAATATCAACTTATTGCCTTGGCGCGATGAGTATCGCAAAGAGAAGCAGCAGGAATTTTTAACCATTATCGTTGGTGTGGCGATTTTGGCGGCTTTGGTTTCTTATATTTGGGTTAGCGCGGTTGATGGCATGATTGCTAATCAAAACTCTCGAAACCAAATGTTGCAAATAGAAATTCAGGCCCTGGAGAAACGTGTGGTTGAGATTCAGGAGCTGAAAAAGCGTAGAACAGAGTTACTTGAGCGTATGAAAGTTATTCAGGGATTGCAGGGTAAGCGTCCTTTGATCGTACGTTATTTTGATGAGCTCGTACGATCAGTACCTGAAGGGGTTCATTTGACGGCTTTGGATCGTAAGGGTAGCCAAGTATCTGTCCAAGGTATTACAGAGTCTAATGTTAGGGTTTCTGCTTTTATGAGAAATCTTGATGAATCTACGTGGTTTACTTCTCCTAATTTGAGTTCTGTAAAGGCTGAGCCTGATTATGGGGAGCAGGCGAGTTCTTTTAGGTTGACGTTTACTACCGCAGTACCTGCGGAAAATGATGAGCAGGGGGGGTAAATGGCGCTTCAGGACTTTGTTGATCAGGTAAATGACTTTGATATAAACGATATTGACTGGACCCGTATGGGGGTGTGGCCGATAGCGGGTAAAGTGATTTTCTGCCTTCTAATCGTATTGGCCATTATTACGGGATGTTATTTCTTGTTTGTTAAGGATCTTAATACAAGATTACAGTCCGTAGAATCTCAAGAGCAAACGCTAAGGCAAACCTTCAAAAGTAAGGCCTTTCAAGCTGCAAACCTGGAAGCGTATCGGGAGCAGATGGAAGAAATGGAGAAGTCTTTTGGAGCTTTGGTGGCTCAATTACCCAGTGATACAGAGGTTCCTGGCTTGCTCGAAGATATTGATGAGAAAGGAGCTGAAAGTGGCTTAGTTATCAATAGTATTGAACTACAGCCCGAACATACGGCGGAATTCTATGTTGAATTACCAATATCGGTGAAAGTTTCAGGCTCATACCATGATTTGGGGAATTTTGTCAGTGGCATAGCTGGTATGCCGCGGATTGTTACATTGCATGACTATGAAATCGATAAAGCAAAATTAGGCGGTTTGCTTGATATGACGATTACAGCTAAAACCTATCGGTATAGAAGTCAGGAGCAGTAGTCGTGAAGATAGAAATCAAAAGTATCTTAGTGATATTGATCTCTACCGCTTTTGTTGGCTGTGGCGGTTCTGCCGATCATGCTGATTTAACTCGGTATATTGAGCAAACCAAGAGTCAACCTGCTGGTCAGATTGACCCTCTGCCACCGTTTAAGCCTTATAAGAGTTTCTCTTATGGCGCGGTAACCTTAAGGAGCCCATTTGACCCGCCTGTTAAAGAGCTCGCCCAAATCGTGACTGGTCGTAAGTCAAATGTTAAGCCAGATCTTAACCGTGAGAAAGAATACCTTGAGGGTTTTAATCTAGCGGCTTTATCAATGGTGGGGACGCTGGAGCGTGATGGGGTCTTGTGGGCCCTCATTGATGATGGGGCTGGAGGGATCCATCGAGTCACAAAGGGTAATTTTTTAGGGAAAAATCACGGTAAAATAGTTGTTGCGGGTGAGCGACAAATTGAGTTGGTAGAGATAGTGTCAGATGGTGCTGATGGTTGGGTTGAGCGCCCAAAAGTACTGCAGTTAGCGGAGAAGGAATAGGAACCATGTTGAAAATGCAACTTAAGTGGGCTTCGATTGTGGCTCGATGGGGGGTGCTCTGCCTATTTGCTCTCTTGGGGGTATCGGTGGTTCAAGCGAATACGCTCCAAGATGTAAAGTTCGCTGAACTTCCGGGGGAGCGGTTTGAGGTTCGTATGGATTTCTCTAGCGTTCCATCCGAGCCAACCGGTTATACTATTGAGCAGCCTGCTCGAATTGTGTTGGATTTTCCTAGTGTCGAGAATGCGCTAACGCAGCGTAAGTTCCCTTTGTCGTTTGGTAATGCTAAGAGTGCGGTGGTCCTAAGTAGTAATGACAGGACTCGCCTGATCCTTAATCTACAAGAATTGACGGTATACACTTCGCGAGTAGATGGTAACGCCTATTTGATTGAGGTTGGTGCAAAGCAGGCTGATGGCTACCTGACGGAGACTGCCAGTATTGCGGATAAGGTTGAATCAACGGTAAGTGATTTAAGTACATCTATTGCTAATATCGATTTTAGGCGCGGCGAGCAAGGTGAAGGGAAGATCATAGTTGAATTGTCAGACCCTGGCGTTGATATCGATGTGAAAAAGGTTTCTAGTGGTGTGGTTGTAAACTTCAATGGGGTGCAGCTACCACAACAATTGCGTCGAAACCTTGATGTTATCGACTTCGCGACGCCTGTGAGTATGGTTAAGGCTGATTATGATGGGGCTGATTCTACGTTAGAGATTAGCGCTGCAGGTGACTATGATTATCTGGCTTATCAAGCAGATAATGAGTATGTGATAAGCGTTAAACCTCTAACCCTTCAGGAGCTAGAGGAGAAAAAGGCAAGATTCTCATTTGTTGGTGAGAAGCTGTCCCTAAATTTTCAAAATATAGAAGTGCGCTCCGTCCTTCAGTTGATTGCCGACTTTACGGAATTAAACTTGGTGGCAAGTGATACGGTAACAGGCAGTATTACTTTACGACTGGAGAATGTGCCTTGGGATCAAGCTCTAGATCTGGTATTGAAAGCAAAAGGCTTGGATAAGCGGCAAGTTGGAAATGTATTGATGGTAGCCCCTGCGGCAGAGATCGCTGAACGTGAGAGGCAGGAGCTGGAAACGCAGAAACAATTGCAAGAATTGGCGCCTCTGCGTACTGAGTTTATACGTCTACGATATGCTAGTGCAGAAAACTTCTTGGCTCTATTCAAGGATAGTAAGGGGGAGGGCGAAGATTCGGAAGGTATTTTGTCTGAGCGAGGAACAGCTATTGTTGACCCCCGTACTAACTCTATTGTTCTGACAGAGACAGAGCAGAAAATTACTGAATTTAAAGAGCTGATAAAGAATATTGATGTTCCAATTCGTCAAGTCATGATCGAGTCTAGGATAGTTATAGCAAATACTGATTTCAGGAAAGAGCTAGGTGTACGTTGGGCAGGTGATTACGCTACGACTACTAGCGGCGGAAACCACAAGTGGGAGGGGTCCGGAAGGCTTGAAGGGATCGTAAATAATGATGGGCAGGGTCCGGAAGGCTTATTCATAGATTCTGATGGAGATGGAATTACTGACGATGAACGCAGCCTTGTTGATTCTTCTCTAGTGGACCTTGGTGTGGCAGGCCCGACGGGATCTTTGGCTCTAAATTTTGTTAGCGATAATATTTTGTTGGGTCTAGAGTTGAGTGCTCTGCAAACTAATGGGTATGCTGAGATAGTGTCTCAACCAAAGGTAATCACTGGCGATAAACAGATAGCTCATATTGAGTCAGGCACTGAGATTCCCTACTTGGAGGCCTCTTCAAGTGGTGCCACGTCGGTTTCATTTAAAGAGGCTGTATTAAAGTTGGAAGTGACGCCTCAGATTACACCTGATGATCAAATTATTATGAAGCTGAAGGTGAATCAGGATTCTGTTGGTGAGGTTTTCTCTGATATCCCAAGCATTGATGTGACTGAGTTGCAAACTCAGGTTTTGGTTGGGAATGGTCAGACGGTTGTACTGGGGGGGATCTTTCAGACTCAAACGGTGACTTCAGAAGAGAAAGTTCCTTTTTTGGGTGATCTGCCTTACTTGGGACGTTTATTTAGAAAAGATATTAACAGTGAAGATAAGCGTGAGCTGTTAATCTTCATCACGCCAAAAATTCTGGCTGACCAGTTAGCAAATTAAGTGGCTGAAGTTAAAGAATGCCCAAATCCGACCACATAGTCCTAGTCGGCCCCATGGGGGCCGGCAAATCTACCATTGGCCGCCTCTTGGCGGCCAATTTGCACCTGCCTTTTCAAGATACGGATCGTGTCATTGAAGAGCGCACCGGTGCAGATATCCCCTGGATCTTCGATGTTGAAGGAGAAGAGGGGTTTCGTCAGCGGGAAACCTCTGCTTTGGCTGATATGCTGTCGGAAGGTGGGCAGGTGTTGGCCACCGGTGGTGGCATTGTTCTAAAACCGGAAAACCGTTCCCTGTTACAAAAGGGAGGTGTAGTTTTCTATTTGACCGCATCGGTAGCCCAGCTGGTTGAGCGTACCTGTAAAGACAAGAAACGCCCCCTGCTGCAGGTGGATGATCCTCGTCAAAAAATTATTGAGCTGATTGAACAGCGTGATCCGCTATATCGAGAAGTGGCTGACCATGTGGTGAATACCGACCGACGCAGTCCCAAATCGGTAGTTCAGGATATCGTCAGCTTGCTGGGGCGGTAGTTGGGCTTTAATCCGGTCCAAGAGCTTGTGTCTTTGTGGTAGAGTGCACGTCTATCAAAATGTCTGATAGACGTCGTTTACAGCCCCTAGAGCCAGGTTTTTCAATGATGCGAACCCTTACGGTCGATCTTGGTGATCGCAGTTATCCTATTTATATTGGCGCAGATCTGCTGAGTCAATCCAATCTCTATCGCCCCCATATTCGGGGCAAGCAAGTGTGTATTGTCACCAATGAAACCATTGCTCCGCTTTATCTGGAGCAGGTCAAGCAGGGGCTTGAGGGTTACCAGGTTGATGAGGTGGTACTGCCGGATGGTGAGCAGTTCAAAAATCTCGACACGCTTAATCTTATCTTTGATAAATTGTTGGAAAAGCGCCACAACCGCACAACAACGTTGATAGCGTTGGGTGGTGGTGTTGTTGGGGATATGACCGGATTTGCTGCCGCCAGTTATCAGCGTGGCGTTGATTTTATCCAGATACCTACGACGTTGCTGTCTCAGGTGGACTCTTCCGTTGGTGGCAAGACCGGGGTCAATCATGCGTTAGGCAAAAATATGATTGGTGCTTTTCATCAGCCTCGCTGTGTATTGGCTGATACCGGTGTGTTGAGCAGTTTGCCGGCGCGGGAACTGGCTGCTGGCATTGCAGAAGTTGTGAAGTACGGTTTGATTGCTGACGCTCCTTTTATGGATTGGCTCGAAGCGAATATGGATGCTTTGGTCGCCAAAGATGGTGAGGCTTTGGCCTATGCCGTTGAGCGGTCCTGCCAAAATAAGGCCGATGTTGTGGCCAAGGATGAGCGGGAAGGTGGCATCAGGGCTATTTTGAATCTGGGCCATACCTTTGGCCATGCTATTGAAACGGCGATGGGTTATGGTGAATGGTTGCATGGTGAAGCCGTGGCCACAGGTATGGTGATGGCTGCTGATCTGTCGCAGCGTCTGGGCTGGCTAAACAAGGCAGATGTTGAGCGGGTTGAAAAATTATTGCTCCGTGCCGCGCTACCTGTAAAGGCGCCAACTGCGGTAACAGAGGAAGATTTCTTATCCTTGATGGCTGTGGATAAAAAGGTATTGGATGGGCAGCTGCGCTTGGTGCTGATGAAGGCGGTAGGTGAAGCAGTAGTGACCTCTGATTTCCCGGTTGAGACGTTAAAAGAGACTATTGCAGCCAGTTATTAAGTGATCGTTGGCGGTTGCCAAGGAGACGGTTATGACAAGTGGAGTTGAAGTGTCCCTGAGCGCAGCGGTGGGGCCTGAGAAAATTGCCGATTATCTTGGGCATTATGGCTTGCTGACAGAGCCTTTTAATGTCGATGCTGAGGTAGTGGCGCGCGGTGGTTTCTATACCGGTGCTCAGCGTCAGCAAATTCTCGATCAGCTTGTTCATTTGTCGCAGTTTAGTTCCGGCGTTTTACTGGTGTTGGGTGAGGCGGGTTGCGGTAAGAGTGCCTTGCTTCAGGCCTGCCAGGCGCAAGTTGGCGATGATCGACTGGTTTGCTCCATTGAAGCGGGTGTGCTGGATGATCAGCAGGTCTTGTTTGGCCAAATAGCTGAAGTATTAGAGTTGCCTTTCCAGCATTCCGCGGGCCAGCAGTTAGCGGCCATTCGGAGTCATTGTCAGGATGAGGAGTCGGCTGACTTACTGGTGCTGATTGATGATGCCGATCATCTTGATGACCCCATTCTCAGCGGACTCCTAAGTCTGCTGCAGGGCGTTGATCAAGGTCGTTCGGGATTGCATTTGGTGCTGGTTGGCGGGGTTGATCTGGCCGCGCGAATCGATGCTTTCCAAATGCTCGATGTTGCTGTTCATGACTTGTCTCTGCCTGCGTTGACATCTGACGAGTTGGGCGATTATCTGGAGTGTCGCATGCGGGCTGCGGGTCTGGCAGGTGACATGCCGTTCAGTCTTAAGGATATTGAGCAGTTCTGGCAGTTGTCGCTCGGATTGCCTGGAGCGGTAAATAAGCTGGCCCATCAATTTCTGGTTAATCATGCAGGCGAAGTTAATCAGTCACAACAGCGCTCTCTGGGGCTCCCATTTGGTCATATGGCAGCGGTTGTCGTGTTGGGGGCCGCTCTGATTATGGCTGTGGTTTACCGTTATGACGGTACTGCTGAGCAGCAAGTTTCTGTCCCGGAAAAAGCGGTTTCTTTAACACCTTTGGCTCCTAAGGCTGTGATCCAAGGTGCAGAGACAGAGGTTGTTAAAGAGGCTGAGCCGATTGCTGAGCCCCTGTTTAGTGCACCTATACCTGAGCAGTTATCCAGTCATGTTGAGGCCGAACTTCCGAAGCAGGCTTTTGATATGCCTGGGCCTGAAAGTTTTGCTGACGAAGAAGATATTAAACCTTTGCCTGATCCTTCGCTTCAGACTCAGGTGGATCTCGATGCCGACGTCGCAGTCATGAATGATGTAGCCGCTGATATTGTTGAGGCGCCGGTTTGGATGCCCTCGGCTCCTCCTTCGCTAGAGGAGCAGGTGGAGGCAGAAGTACTGCCACCTCTTGAGAATGCTGCTCCGGCGGCAGGCATGGCGCTGGCTGACGACGAAGCATTTCTGCTGCAGCAAGATGAGACCGGCTATGTCCTGCAGGTGTTGGCAGCAGGCTCAGAGCAAGCGATTAAGGCCTTTGTGGGGCGTCAGTCCAATAAGGGTGATTTGAAGGTCTTTGAGGCACGCCGAAATGGCAAGCCGTGGTATGTGGTCGTCGTGGGTATTTATGCGAATAAAGCCGATGCTCGTCGTGCTATTGGGCGTTTACCGGCCGAGCAGCAAAAATCGGGCCCCTGGCCGCGTTCTGTGTTGAGTGTGCAGGCAGAAATCGGCGAAGTTCGCGACATATAGCCTCCTATTGACAGCATTTGCTCTGAATGTTGCCCCCCTGTTGTTATTTTCATCTTGCCTTATCCCCTGCAAGCGGGTAATATTCTGCGCCCATTTGCCTGGGGCCCCTGTTTTGAGGGGCCTTTTTGTCTCAGACAGCTTGGTCTGATAGACAAAAAAGTAAGGCGTAATAGAAGAATTTTTGTGTGAGACAGCGTATGACCACTGGCCTCTACCGGTTAGACGAGTTCAAAGACAACTGTGGTTTCGGTTTGATTGCCCATTTGAAGGGTGAAACCAGTCATGGCTTGTTAAAGACCGCCATTGAAGCATTGACCTGTATGACCCACCGGGGTGGTATTGCCGCCGATGGCAAGACTGGTGATGGTTGCGGCCTGCTGCTGCAAAAACCAGACAGCTTCCTGCGAACCGTAGCCAAAGAACAGGGTATAGACTTGTCTGATATCTACGGCGTTGGTTCTATTATGTTGAGCCAGGACGAGGCTCTGGCCGATAAAGCACGCGCTGTCGTTGCTGAAGAGCTGGCCGCCCAAGGTTTGACCGCCGCTGGTTGGCGTACCGTGCCTACCCAGAATGATTGCCTGGGCCCAATTGCGCTGGATAGTCTGCCCGTCTTCAATCATTTATTTGTTAATGCAGAAGGCCTGACAGAGGCTGAGCTGAACGCCAAGCTGTTCGTTGCCCGTCGCAAGGCTGAAATCCGCCTGAGTGATGATTCTGCCTTCTATATAGCCAGCCTGAGTGCCAAGGTGCTGTCCTACAAAGGCCTGATGATGCCTGTGGACATCCCCAAGTTCTTTACCGACTTGGCTGATGAACGTCTGGAAACTGCGATCTGTGTGTTCCATCAGCGCTTCTCCACCAACACTATGCCGCAGTGGCCGCTGGCCCAGCCATTCCGTATGCTGGCCCACAACGGAGAAATTAACACTGTTATGGGTAACCGCAACTGGTCTGTTGCCCGTACGCCAAAATTCGCCAACGAGATGCTGCCAGAGCTGGAAGAGATTACGCCTCTGGTTAACCGTACCGGCTCTGACTCCTCCAGCCTCGATAATATGCTGGAAGTGCTGCTGACCGGCGGTATGGAGCTGCACCGTGCTGTGCGTATGCTGGTTCCGCCTGCTTGGCAGAACGTTGAGCACATGGATTCCGATCTACGTGCCTTCTATGAATATAACTCCATGCATATCGAACCGTGGGATGGCCCTGCAGGCCTGGTAGTGACCGATGGTCGCTACGCGGTATGTACTCTGGACCGTAACGGTCTGCGTCCTTCTCGTTGGGTAATCACCAAAGATGGCCTGATCACTGTGGCCTCCGAAGTGGGTGTATACGATTACGACCCAGCAGACGTAGTTGCCAAAGGTCGTCTGGGCCCAGGTCAGATCCTGTCTGTGGATACCGAGACTGGCGAACTGTTCCACACCGAAGATGTGGATCAGCAGCTGAAGCAAAGCCAGCCTTATAAAGAGTGGTTGCAGAAGAAAGCGATTCGCATCGAGTCCACGCTGGAATCCGATGTGGCTGAAACCGGTATCGATGCCGGTGAGCTGAAAACCTATATGAAGATGTACCAGGTCTCCTTCGAAGAGCGTGACCAGGTACTGCGTCCATTGGCCGAAGGTGGCCAGGAAGCGACCGGCTCCATGGGTGATGACACCCCTATGGCGGTTCTGTCGCAGCAGAAGCGTACAACCTACGATTACTTCCGTCAGCAGTTCGCCCAGGTAACCAACCCGCCTATCGATCCGTTGCGTGAAGCGATTGTGATGTCGCTGGAGACCTGTATTGGTCGCGAGCTGTCTGTTTACACCGAGACCGAAGATCACGCCAATCGTGTGATTCTGACCTCTCCAGTGCTGTCGCCAGCCAAGTTCCAGGCCCTGTTGAATGTTGATCAGCCGGGCTACGACGTTGCTGAGTTTGGTCTGCACTACGATGCCAGCCAACAAAGCCTGCAAGATGCCATTACTGGTCTGTGTGATCAGGTGGTTGATGCCGTTAAAGCCGGCAAGGTTATCGTTGTGCTGGACGATAGCGGCTTGGATTCTGCGCTGCTGCCTATCCACGCGTTGCTGGCCACGGGTGCAGTGCACCACCGTTTGACCAAAGAAGGTCTGCGTTGTGATGCCAATATCATCGTCAAAACCGCTACTGCTCGCGACCCACATCATATTGCGACGCTGATCGGTTACGGTGCTACCGCCGTCTACCCATACCTGAGCTACCAGGTGCTGAGTGATCTGATGGAAACCGGCGAGCTGCTAACTGATGTGGCTACCGCTTATAAGAATTACCGTAAGGGCATCAACAAGGGCCTGATGAAGATCCTGTCGAAGATGGGTATCTCCACCATTGCCTCTTACCGTGGTGCTCAGCTGTTTGAAGCTGTTGGTCTGTCTGAAGAAGTTATCGACCTGTGCTTCGACGGCACGCCGAGTCGTATTAAAGGTGCACGCTTCGAAGATCTGGAAAATGACCAGAAAGGTCTGGCCAAACTGGCTTGGGTACAGCGCAAGCCTATCGAGCCGGGCGGCATTCTGAAATATGTTCACGGTCAGGAATACCACGCCTTTAACCCGGATGTGGTTCAGGCGCTGCAGGAGGCCGTTAAGAGCGGTGATTACAGTGCCTGGGGTGATTACGCCGAGTTAGTCAATAATCGTCCGGTAGCGACCCTGCGTGACCTGCTGAAGCTGCGTGATGATGTCACCCCTGTGGATCTCAACGAAGTTGAGCCAATGGAAGCCATTGTACGTCGCTTCGACTCTGCCGCTATGTCCCTGGGTGCTCTGTCCCCAGAAGCTCACGAAGCGCTGGCTGAAGCGATGAACCGCCTGGGCGGTCGCTCCAACAGTGGTGAGGGTGGTGAAGATGTTGCCCGTTACGGCACCCTGAAGAATTCCAAGATCAAGCAGATTGCTTCCGGTCGTTTTGGAGTAACACCACACTATCTGGTAAACGCTGAAGTTCTGCAGATTAAAGTGGCCCAGGGCGCCAAGCCCGGTGAAGGCGGTCAGCTGCCAGGCGGTAAGGTCAACGACCTGATTGCACGCCTGCGTTACTCCGTACCCGGTGTGACCCTGATTTCTCCACCGCCACATCACGATATTTACTCGATCGAGGATCTGGCGCAGCTGATCTACGATCTGAAGCAGGTTAATCCGGATGCGCTGGTTTCTGTGAAACTGGTATCCCGTCCTGGTGTCGGTACTATCGCTGCCGGTGTTGCAAAGGCCTACGCTGACCTGATTACCATCTCCGGTTACGACGGTGGTACTGCTGCGAGTCCGCTGACCTCTATTCGCTACGCCGGTTCTCCTTGGGAGCTGGGCCTGTCTGAAACCCATCAGACTCTGCGTGCCAATGACCTGCGAGACAAGGTTCGCGTACAAACCGACGGTGGTTTGAAGTCTGGTCTGGATGTAATTAAAGCCGCAATCCTGGGGGCCGAGAGCTTCGGTTTTGGTACCGCGCCCATGGTAGCTCTGGGTTGTAAGTACCTGCGTATTTGTCACCTGAATAACTGTGCTACCGGTGTTGCTACCCAGAACGATCAGCTGCGTAAAGATCACTATATCGGTACTGTTGATATGGCGATGAACTTCTTCAAGTTTGTTGCTGAAGAAGCCCGTGAGTGGATGGCGCGTCTGGGTGTTCGTTCTCTGGATGAGCTGATCGGTCGCGTTGAGTTGCTGGAAATTCTCGATGGTGAATCTGTCAAGCAGGGCAATCTGGATTTAAGCCCGATTGTTTACACCGATGACCTGCTCAATACCAAGCCACAGATTTGTACTCAGGCGAAAAACGACCCTTACGATAAGGGTGAAAAGGCCGAGGAAATTGTTAAGGCTGTACTGCCAGCGATTGAAGCCAAAGCCGGTGGCGAGTTTGAATTTACCATCACCAACTGTGACCGTTCCATCGGTGCACGTGTCAGTGGTGAGATCGCCAAGCGTCACGGTAATGCGGGCATGAACGATGCGCCGATTACCCTGAAACTGAACGGTATTGCCGGTCAGAGTTTTGGTGTGTGGAACGCCGGCGGTTTGAATCTGGTGCTGGACGGCGATGCCAACGACTACGTTGGTAAAGGTATGGCTGGCGGTAAGATTGTACTGCGTCCGCCTCAGGGTTCTGAGTTCAAGTCCAACGAAACCAGCATTATGGGTAATACCTGTTTGTACGGTGCGACTGGCGGTAAGTTGTTTGCTGCGGGTCAGGCCGGTGAGCGTTGCGGTGTTCGTAACTCCGGTGCTCATGTTGTGGTTGAAGGTGCCGGTGACCACTGTTGTGAATATATGACCGGTGGTGTGGTAACCGTTCTGGGCGATACTGGTGTTAACTTCGGTGCAGGTATGACCGGTGGTTTCGCCTATGTTCTGGATCAGAACAACACCTTCGTTGATAAGTACAACAACGAGTTGATTGAGATTCATCGTATTAACCGCGAAGCGCTGGAAGCCCACCGCAACCATCTGCGCGGTATTATCGAAGAGTTTGTTGCCGAGACGAACAGTGCCTGGGGCCAGGAGTTGTTAAACAACTTCGAAGACTTTATTGGCAAGTTCTGGTTGGTAAAACCCAAAGCAGCCAGCTTGGGCCAGCTGCTGGATAACGTGAAGCAGCGCGGCGAATAATCGCCACTGCTTCCACGTCAAACAGCAACTAACGCAATTAGAGAAAGAATTATGGCTGACCGTTTACAAAATAACTTTCAGTTTCTCGATGTAGGTCGACAGGACCCGAACAAGAAAGATATCGACACCCGTAAAAACGATTTTGTCGAAATCTACCAGCCGTTCAGTGAAGAGCAGGTGCAGAACCAGTCTCACCGCTGTCTGGAATGTGGTAACCCCTACTGTGAGTGGAAGTGTCCGGTACACAACTATATTCCAAACTGGCTGAAACTGATTTCCGAAGGCAACATCATCGAAGCGGCCAACTTGAGTCATCAGACCAATTCTCTGCCAGAAGTGTGTGGCCGTGTATGCCCACAGGATCGTCTGTGTGAAGGCGCTTGTACCCTGAACGACGGTTTTGGTGCTGTGACCATTGGTAATGTTGAGAAGTACATTACCGATACTGCTATGGCCATGGGTTGGAAGCCAGACATGTCCAAAGTGGTTTGGACGGATAAGAAAGTTGCCGTTATCGGTGCGGGCCCGGCAGGTCTGGGTTGTGCAGATATCCTGGTGCGCAACGGTGTTAAGCCTGTTGTGTTTGATCGCCACCCAGAAATTGGTGGTCTGCTGACTTTCGGTATTCCAGAGTTCAAACTGGAAAAAGACGTGCTGGTTAAGCGTCGTGAGATGTTCACCGAAATGGGTGTTGAGTTCCGTCTCAGCACTGAAATCGGTAAAGACATTCAGATGCAGGAACTGCTCGATGAGTACGATGCCGTATTTATGGGCATGGGTACCTACAACTACATGAAAGGTGGTTTCCCGGGTGAGGATCTGCCAGGTGTATACGACGCACTGCCGTTCCTGATTTCCAACGTAAATCGCAACCTGGGCTTTGAGAAAGACGCTGATGAATTCATCAGTGTTGAAGGCAAGAAAGTGGTTGTTCTTGGTGGTGGTGATACCGCCATGGACTGTAACCGTACTTCCATTCGTCAGCAGGCAAACACAGTGACCTGTGCCTACCGTCGTGACGAAGAGAATATGCCGGGCTCCAAGCGTGAAGTGGCCAACGCCAAAGAAGAAGGTGTTGAGTTCCTCTTTAACCGTCAGCCTATTGCCATTGTTGGTGAAGAGAAGGTTGAAGGCGTTAAGGTTGTGACGACTCAGCTGGGTGAGCCAGACGAAAATGGTCGTCGCCGTCCTGAGCCAATCCCTGGCAGTGAAGAAGTGCTGGATGCCGATGTGGTATTAATTGCCTTCGGTTTCCGTCCAAGCCCTGCGCCTTGGTTTGACGATCACAATATCACTGTAAACGACTGGGGTGGTGTTGAAGCACCTGAAGCTCAGGAGTTCGCTTTCCAGACCAGCAACCCGAAAGTATTTGCTGGTGGTGATATGGTGCGT
Organism: Maricurvus nonylphenolicus; assembly: GCF_042854845.1. Taxonomy (GTDB): domain Bacteria; phylum Pseudomonadota; class Gammaproteobacteria; order Pseudomonadales; family Cellvibrionaceae; genus Maricurvus; species Maricurvus nonylphenolicus. The sequence continues at coordinate 416,848 of NZ_AP031498.1, forward strand.
GGTTCTGACCTGGTGGTAACCGCCATCTGGGAAGGTCGCCAGGCCGCAGAAGGTATCCTCGACTTCTTGAATGTGTAAGCATTCAGTCGCGAGTAGAAAGGCACGCTTGGCGTGCCTTTTTTGTATGTGCATTTGATCTATCTGGGTTGTACTGATCCCACGAATGGCGCACTATTTGCTGCCATAAGCCTGAATACATAACGCCAAGTTGTAATAGAGCCGAATATGACAGAATTAAAAAACGATCGTTTCCTGCGCGCCCTGTTGCGCCAGCCTGTGGATATGACCCCTGTGTGGATGATGCGTCAGGCAGGTCGCTATCTACCTGAATACCGTGCAACCCGTGCCCAGGCAGGCGACTTTATGGGGCTGTGTACCAATCCAGAGCTGGCTTGCGAGGTTACCCTGCAGCCGCTGGATCGTTATCCACAGTTGGATGCGGCGATTTTATTCTCTGATATTCTGACTATCCCGGATGCCATGGGCTTGGGCCTCTATTTTGAAACTGGCGAAGGCCCACGATTTAAGAAATCCGTGCACACCGCTGCCGATATTGAAGCCTTGCCGATTGTTGATCCCCACAAGGATCTGCCCTATGTGGTTGATGCCGTAAGCACGATTCGTCGTGAATTGAATGGCCGAGTGCCGCTGATTGGCTTTACTGGTAGCCCGTGGACGCTGGCCACTTATATGGTCGAAGGTGGCTCCAGTAAAGATTACCGTCGCACCAAAGCGATGCTTTACGATCAGCCAGAAGTGTTACACCTGTTGTTGGAAAAGCTGGCGATTTCAGTAACTGATTACCTCAATGCCCAGATTGAGGCGGGCGCTCAGGCAGTACAGATCTTTGATTCCTGGGGAGGTGCACTGAGTTACAACGCTTATCAGGAATTCTCCCTGCGTTATATGCAGAAGATTATCGATGGTCTAATCAAAGAGCGCGAAGGTCGTCAGATCCCAGTGATTCTGTTTACCAAAGGCGGAGGCCAGTGGCTGGAGTTAATGGCTGAAACCGGTGCTACCACCTTGGGCTTGGATTGGACCACCGATATTGGTCAGGCCCGTGCCCGTGTTGGTGATAAGGTATCCCTGCAGGGTAATATGGATCCGGCCGTACTTTATGCCAGCCCGGAGGCTATTCGTCGCGAAGTGGCCACCATCCTTAAGGGCTTTGGCAATGGCTCGGGTCATGTCTTTAACCTGGGCCACGGTGTAACTCCGCATGTGGACCCAGCCCATGCCGGTGCCTTCTTTGAGGCTGTTCACGAGCTGTCTGCGCAGTATCATCAAGAAAACTCATAAGCTTCTGTAAGTCGCTTGTAGACCCCGCTACAAGCGGCTGTTTCTAGCCTGCTTCCATCTGCTAATTCCTCCGTTGAGCGCTGAGCTATCCTGAAAGAGTGGATATTTACGCGTCCTTTGGCCAAAATGTGAACAGGGCGGTTTGTTATAGCAGCCCATTACGTATACTGGCGAGTCCTGCCTTCGGTGTGAAGGATTGAAACTACAAGGGAAGTCAGTATAGTGCAGAGTCGGATTCGCGACGGGGATGTTGCAGTGGGCATTAAACAGGTAAAGGTTGACGTCAATGAGCTGACCGTGGGGATGTTTGTCTCCGGGTTAGATCGTCCGTGGACCCAAACCCCGTTTCCCCTGCAGGGTTTTTATATTCGCGAGCTCGATGAGATTAAAGAGCTTAAGCAGCACTGTCGCCACGTCTATATTGATCTCGCCAAGGGTTCTGGACCAGTTTCTGCGAATCTCAAGAAGCTATCCGGTGCTTCTTCGAATAAATCATCTCCCAGGGTAAATCGCTCCGCTACGGTTAAAGTTGATGTTGCGCCTTTAAAGATAAAGCGCAATGCCTATAACGATATACAGCAGCCTCTCAAAAAAGAAGTTAAGAACGCAAAACAGCTTCACCAAAAAGTCTTTTCTGCTGTGGGTGAGGTCGTAGACCAATTAGACCATGGACAATCAATCCCTGTGAGAGAAACCCAGCAGGTTGCCAGTGAAATGGTCGACAGCGTGTTGCGTAACCCCGATGCGTTAAGCTGGTTAACCCGTGTACGGGAAAAAGATGAGCACACTTACAGCCACTCGGTGCGCTGTGCGGTATGGGCGATTATTTTTGGTCGTCATATTGGCCTGGTGAAAAAAGATCTCGATGTCTTGGCCATGGGAGTGTTGTTAAAGGATGTGGGTAAGACCCGCCTGGATCAAAAACTGATTAGCATGAAGCAGCGCTCGGCACCGCAGGAACGTGAGTACGAGCAATTTGTGGGCTACGGTGTTGATATCTTAAGGGCTACAGAAGGGGTGTCCCCCAGAGTTATCGCTGTGGTAAAAAATCACTGTGAACGTATTAATGGTTCGGGTTTTCCTCAACAGTTAAAGGGCGACAAGATTCCTCTGCTGGGAAAAATCGCGGGCATAGTGACTTTTTATGATGATACCACCAACCCCCGTGGAGAAACCTATCCCCTGGCGCCATCCAAGGCTGTGGCTAAGCTCTACGAGTTGCGCAACAGTGAGTTTCAGGAAGAGCTGGTAGTGGAATTTATCCGTGCTATCGGTCTCTACCCAACGGGCACACTGGTCGAGTTAAGTACCGGCGAGGTTGGCGTGGTGGTGGAGCAAAACTTTGAGCGTCGGTTAAAACCTAAAGTGATGATTGTGCTGGATTCCTGCAAGCATACGCTCGGTAAACCTTTCCTTTTGGATATGGCGGAGGATGATCGTCAGAAGCAGGCGTTGGTTGATGCTGGTAAAAAAACACTCAATGAAGTTGAAAAAATCGAAATACTGCGTGATCTGGAGCCAGGCTCCTATGAAGTAGATATTGCCGAAATTCGCGATAACTACCTATTTAAAAAAGAGCGCAAAGGTCTGCTGTCTTTCTTAAAGCGCGGCGATTAATTACCATCTCCGAATGTACGATCCCGAAACCTGGCAGGCTTTTCTGCAGTCTTCCCATACTTTGCCTACAAGTAAACGTGAATATCCCGAGTGGCATCAAGGCAGGAGCAGGTTTTGTGTATGGGCAATTTTGCTGGAGCAAGCATCTATTGTCAGTCTGCAGCGCCAAGCCCAATCCTGGTTACAAGATTATTTGTTGTTGCCCTATAGTCGCCAACCGCATATCACCTTAACGGCTTGCGGTTTCTGGCAGCCTGAAGCAGCTTTACAGCAAGAAGATAACTTTTCCGGCTTACAGCAGCACCTACAGTTGCTCGATAGCGCTGAATTATCGCCCTTTGAATTACAATTGGGCGGGTTGAACAGCTTTACAACCGTGCCGTTCTTTGAGGTGTCTGATCCTGGTGCTATGTTGGGGAAACTACGTCAGTCGCTCCCCAGTTATTTTGAAACCATTCGCCAAGTGCCCTACTGTCCGCATGTGACCATCGGCTGTTATAACAAGGCTTGGCCAACAGCCGATATTGCCAAGCGAATTCAGGCGTTCCCGCCTGTTGCACCTGTCACCATAAAGGTTGAGCAAATCGCTTTACTAAGTTACTCCACTAAAGATATCGGCTCATCTTTAGAGGTTGAGTATTCGTATAAACTTTAGTTTCGTTCAGACAGCGCTTGTGCAATTGCCAGGGTACGCTGAGCTTCTTCAACATGCAGGTTCTCAACCAGCTTGCCATCCACCACAACAACACCTTGGCCTTCGCTGGTTGCCTGCTGCCAGGCGTCAATTATTTTTTGTGCCTGTTCAGCAGCCCCTTCGGTTAACCCAAATGTGTCATTGGCTGGCTGGATTTGTTTGGGGTGAATCAGTGATTTGCCATCAAAGCCCAAATGCCTGCCTTGCTCACAGGCTGAGAGGTAGCCTTGCTCATCACTGAGATCCAGATGCACACCATCAATAATATCCAGGCTGTGTGCTCGCGCAGCCAGGACACACTGGCTTAGCGAGGTGATAAAGCCGAGGCGATCGGGGGTGTGAGGTACTCGCAGTTCCTTGGAAAGGTCTGAGGTTCCCATTACCACAACTTGTAGGCGATCTTGATCCGCACAAATGGCATCGATATCCAAAACCCCGCGAGGAGTTTCGATCATAATCCAGATACCTAAAGACTCTGGGGCACCTGCATGGTTAAGAATTTCAATGGCTGCCTTAATTTCATCGGCACTCTCTACTTTAGGCAGACACACGGCATCGGCAGAGGTTTTTGCGGCGGCTTCCAGATCGGCTTTTCCCCAAGGCGTATTGAGTCCATTACTGCGGATCACTAATTCCCTGTAACCATAACCGCCCTGATTAACCGCCTCACATATCAGGTTTCTGGCATTGTCTTTTTGAGATGGGGCAACGGCGTCTTCCAAGTCCAAAATCAGTGCATCGGCATCCAGTGTTTTGGCTTTTTCCAGAGCGCGGGCATTGGATCCGGGCATATACAGGGCTGAACGACGTGGGCGAATCTGATGCATGATTAATTCTCGAGCGGGTATTTTTTAGTGGGAAATCAATACCGCAATCATAACATGCAAGACCACTTTTTAGCCTGAGCAATATTTAAACGTAATGCTAAAGCGGCGCCAGATAAGGCTTAGGGGTACTTATCCACAAGTTGTCCGGAAAGTCATTCAGGGTTTCTGTGAGTAAACTCTACTTGTGAGTAAGCGAGGATTAATTGATCGCTTTCAGGATAACAAACTTCTTGTTTGAGGCGATTAATTCACAGTTACCAAACAAGCGCTTTAATTGTTGGTGGTAATTCAGATGGCGATTGCCTACTACCCACAGTTCCCCTCCAGCCCGAAGTACCCGCTTGGCATCCTTAAACATGCGCCGCGCAATATGATCGCCAACAGTGTGTTGCTGATGGAAAGGAGGGTTGTTCAAGATGATATCGGCGCTGTTACTGGCAAAGGCATCCAGACAGTTGTCGACATAAAAGTTAGCTTGTTGCTCTGGGTTGTGCCTGTGCATATTTACTTGCGCACTGGCTACCGCCATATAGGACTCGTCGGTGAAGTGCAGATGTGCCTGTGGGTTGGCCCTGGCAGCCAAAATACCCAGCAGGCCATTACCGCAACCCAAGTCGATGATATCTTTTTCGCCTTGCTGCTCAGGTAAATGCTGAATAAAAAAGCGACTGCCAATATCCAGTCCGCCCTGTGAAAAGACATTGGCGTGATTGGTCAGCTTAAGATCAAGCTCAGGCAGTGATAACTCCGAAGGGTAGGGCGAGGTTTTTTGATGGTCTTCGGACTCGGACTGATAGTGACAAAAAACCAGGCGCGCTTTCTTTTGCGCCAAACTGCTATGACTGGGGCCAACAATATCGCTAAAGGCTTGAATGTCATTCGCGTGCAGGTTCTTGACCATGGCGCAGCCAATAATCACGCTCTTGTCGTGCAGCAGGGGTCGTAATCGGTAGAGTTGATCTTCCAGTAATGCCCGGGTTTTGGGAATACGGATAAGCACAAGATCTAATGGCTTGGGCGGAACCTGCAGGCTGTTGAGCCAATGGATTTGGCTGCTCTCTACTCCATTGGTGCTTAGATTCTCCTTACAGGCCTGGTGGGCAAGGAAAGAATCAGAAATAAAGCAGGGATTTAATTGCCTCAACGCTGTTGTGAGCGCACCAAAGGTATCGTTGACAATTGCAGTCGTTGGCTTTTGCTCCAGAAACTCTCTATGTTCATCGTATAAATGGTGCAACAGGTATTCATCGGCGGCGTCCCATGCGCGCAGGGACTTTTCCCTGCCCGTGGCTTTGCTGCGTGGAAATCTTTCCAGAGTAAGTGTTTCTTGAAAAGGAGACTGGAAGTGGATTTCCATAAATAAAACCTGAAATGATGAGCGAGGGCGCGCAAAAGCAGGGCGTATTAGACCCTCAGCTGGGCGCTAGTTCAAGTTAACTATAGCGTTTACGGCGGTAGTTGTTGGTGCGTACCGTGCCGATGTGGAATTTATTGGTGCAGAAGTACCTAGTGATCTTTGCATGTCTTACAGAAAACCCCAGAGAGCATGTTGTTTTAGCAGACTGGCACGCAATGTGCTCTTCTATGGTTATCCGTTACGCAAAAGATAGATCGCAGAGAGGAAAGCTATTTAGGTCGCATACCCATACAGCATTCTACCCGGCAAGCCTGCAACGACGTAGGTGACCAGGAGTAAATACTAGACCGAGCAAAGGCGCTCACAAGTAACCAGCAATGGTTGTCTTGTGGGCGCCTTTTTGTTTTTGGGCTGATGCAACTGTCCGCTAAATACATTATGAACAGTGTTTGTTTGGCCATTCCAGAGGGTGATAAGCCAGAAGCCATTGAGGCATGCGTTGCCAGTGATAGTGCAGCTGCTCTGCAGGTGTTGGTCATTGGCAGCGGCCCGGTAGGTGTGCGTGTGGCCAATGAAATATTGGATAGAACGCCATATGCACGGGTGCACTTGTTCAGTAATGAGCCTTTTCAGCCCTATAACCGCGTACAGCTGTCGTCTCTGTTGGCTGGAGAGGTATCGCCAACAGATATTGAGTTGCCGTTACCGGTAGTTAAACACCAGCATCGTTTCACGTTCAGCATTGCGGCTGTTACAGCCATACATCCTGGTGAAAAGCGCATTGAGGATGCAATAGGCAATGTGCACAGTTATGACAAGTTAATTATTGCTACAGGGGCTCGCGCCCATGTGCCGCATATTCCCGGTATCAATCATCAGGGTGTGTATACCTTTCGAAATTTAAAAGATGCCGAATCTCTCTATGGACGTGTAGCACGTTCTCGTCACATGGTTGTTGTGGGTGGTGGTTTATTGGGGTTGGAAGCCGCTCGAGGGCTGCTGCGTTTTAATACGATGGTCACTCTGATTCAGCAAGGTAGCCACCTAATGAATCGGCAGTTGGATGAAGAGTCAGCAGCCAATCTTCAGCACCAGGTGGAAGCTCTGGGCATTAGAGTTATTACCAATGCCGGTGTTCGAGAAATTCTGGGGGACAGCCGTGTTACTGGCGTTAAAACCCGTAGCGGTGAGCTGATCAGTTGCGACACTGTGCTCTTGTGTGCAGGTATCAAACCTAATGTTGAGCTTGCACGGGAGGCGCGCCTGCAAGTGGCCAATGGCATTGTTGTTGATGACAACATGCAAACCAGTAGCCCGGATATCTATGCCATAGGTGAATGCAGTGAACATCAAGGAGTGACCTATGGCTTGGTAAACCCTGGCTATGAGCAGGCATCGGTAGTTGCCGATCGCATCAGTGGTGGCCATGCCTGCTATAGCGGTACTCAAACCGTTAGTCGCCTGAAGGTTGTGGGCGAACAGGTTGTAAGCTTTGGCGAGGTTGCTGATATACGCCAGCGCCCTATGCAACAAATTTTGGTTCATCGAAATACCAAGCAGAACATTTACCGCAAGATAATCATCCATAAAGGCGCCGTGATCGGCGCTCTAGGTACTGGCGCGTGGCCTGAGAGTGGCCGTCTGCAGGAAGCTTATAAATCAGGGCGACATATCTGGCGTTGGCAACAGCTGTTGTTTATTGCTACAGGAAGATTATGGCCATTCAAAAATGCTGATGATGTTCGCAAGTGGCCGGCATCTGCCATTGTTTGCCAGTGTAATGGGGTTACTCAAGGGGCTCTCAATGAAGCCTGCGCCTCTCTTGCGGTATCCGGCCAACCTTCGGTTTCTTGTTTAGGTGCTGCTACCGGTGCAGGGATGGTGTGTGGTTCCTGCAAGCCGTTGTTGAGTCAGATGCTGGGCGATGGCGCTAAGTTGGAGAAGAGCCAGGGCTGGTTGTGGTTACTCGTTGGCAGTTTGCTAGCGCTGGCCATAACCTCACTGCAACTGCTTATGCCAGAGGCCAAGGTTGCAGACAGTGTGCAGGCCGATCGTTGGTTTGAATCCATATGGAATGACAAGTTCTGGAAGCAGGTCACCGGGTTTAGCTTGTTGGGGATGACCATTATTGGGTTACTGATGTCCCTGCGCAAACGGCTTGGTTTTACCTGGATGGGTAAGTTTGGCTACTGGCGTTTACTGCATAGTTTTCTCGGTGTCGCTTGCGCGGCAATGCTGATTTTTCACACTGGATTTCATTTAGGCGAAAACCTAAATCAATTACTGATGCTGAGTTTTGTGGGCGTGTTGGTGTTAGGGGCAACGGCGGGTGCAGTCACGGGCTTGCTGCATCGCTTACCTGCTGCTCAGGCTCAAACGATTCAGAAAAGCTTAAATTATTTGCATATTGTCATCGCCTGGCCATTACCGGCTTTATTGGCGGCACATATCTTTAGTGTCTATTACTTTTAGTCGCCGGGTGATCTAGTGAAGAAAACAGTTTGGTTTGTTTGGATAATCATGACCCTGGCAATTGCCGGTTATTTCGCTTACGTCATGGTGGTGGCAGAAGATAAACAGGAAATCTTAATTGGTGATGCCAGCCATGGCCACTTTCAAATCGAGCTGTCGTGTAATGCCTGTCATACCGACGCATTCGGTGGTGGAGAGGTTATTCAGACTGCTTGTGAAGGTTGCCATGCAGAAGAATTAAAAGAGGCGCACGATTCTCATCCGCGGAAGAAATTTACCGATCCTCGAAATGCAGATCGTTTAGAAATTATGGACGCACGTCAGTGTGTCACTTGTCATACCGAACATCAAAAAGAGCAAACTCATCCCATGGGGGTGACCGTGCCGGACGATTACTGTTACCACTGCCATAAAGATGTGGGTGAAGAGCGGGAGAGTCACAAGGATTTGGCTTTTGACTCCTGTGCCAGTGCGGGATGCCATAACTACCACGACAACCGTGCCCTCTATGAGAGTTTCCTGGTTGATAACTCTGGGGGTGAATGGCTTAAGGAAATTGCAACCTTGCCGTCAGCCAATCATGCAGCGAAAACGGCGAAAGTAAAATCCTATAAACCCTCTCCAGAGATAGATGAGGGCAAACAGGCTGCTCACCCGGATATTGCTAGTGAGTGGTTAGCTAGCGCCCATGGACAATCGGATATTGGTTGTAGCGGTTGCCATACAGAAAAGTCCGACCAGCAATGGATAGAAAAGCCTGGCATAGAGCAATGCCAAAGCTGTCACCAGCAAGAGGCTAAAGGATTTTTGTCGGGTAAACATGGTATGCGTTTAGCTGCATCTCTATCAGCTATGACGCCTTCGCAGTCAGAGTTACCATTTAAAACCACGGCTATGCATACAGAGCAGGGATGCATCAGTTGTCATGGCGCCCATGATTTCAATACTCAGCGTGCCGCCGTCGAGGCCTGTTTGGGGTGCCATAACGACGAGCACAGCCAGAACTTTATGCAATCACCCCATGGCCAGCTGGCTATTGATGCCTGGAATCTAGAGGCGGGACAGGAAAGTGCTGTTACTTGTGCAACATGCCATATGCCAAAACTGGTTCATAAGACAAAAGGCAAAGAGGCAAAAGTTCGTGTCGAACATAACCAGAATGCCGTGTTGCGACCCAATGAGAAAATGATACGACCCGTTTGCATGCAATGCCACAGTTTGGAATTTTCCATTGATGCGCTGGCATCTCCGGAATTGATAAAAAACAATTTCAGCGGCAAGCCTACATTACATGTGCCGTCAGTAGATTGGGCAAAAGAACGAGTAAAAGAGTGAAAAGATTTTAATCGACCGTGAGGAAGCAAGCATGAAAAAACTGTTAATGACCTCGGCAGTAGCCGTAGCTGTATTGGGTTTAACTGGTTGTGGGGAGCCGGAAACTAAAGGCATCGAACCGAGTAAATACACTGACTCGTTGTTCGCTGTGATGAAGGCTGACCGCACCAATTACACCAAGTTGGTTGTTAAGCGTTTGGGGCCTGCCGGCGCTGGCGTTGTTAAACCAGACGAGCATTGGCAGGATATTGAAAATGGTACTTTGTTGCCTGCACAGATGTTCCGTGCCGGGGCAGAAGCCGTTGCCGATATGACTGACGATTTCACCTATTCATTGCAGTCTATCTGGCCTATCAATAGCCAAAATGCACCGAAAACCAAAATGGAAAAAGAGGGGCTGGAGTTTATCGCCGCTAATCCAGGTGAAAACTTCTACGGTGAAGAAACCTTAGGGGATACCACTTACTTTACTGCGGTTTATCCGGATGTTGCCGTTTCTGATGCCTGTACGTCATGTCATAACGAGCACAAGGATTCGCCCAAAGATGATTTCCAGTTGGGTGAAGTGATGGGTGGTGTTGTTATTCGTGTTCCACTTTAAGCCTTAGCTTACATTCACAAAGATAATCAATAAGGAGTAGATATGCCCTCTAATAGCTTTTGTGTAGTTTTCAAAGTGGCAGCGCTAGTGCTCTTGTTAAGTGCATGCAGTGACCAGGGGCAGAACAAGGAGGTTCAATCGACCATGTCTGATGCCCTGGTGCAGGGTGAAACCTTGTATAAGCAAAATTGCAAGGTCTGTCATGCCCAAGGTATTAATGGCGCCCCTATTCTGGGGAATAAAAAAATGTGGGGACCTCGTATGACTAAAGGTGCAGATGCGTTGGCAGCTAACGCTGTCGCTGGTGTTGGTCTGATGCCAGCTAAAGGCGGCAAGGATCACCTTTCAGATGCTGAGATTCGATTGGTCGTTGATTATTACCTCTATAAATTACAGTAAACCGTGAACAATATTTTCAAACTAACCGTTTTTGAAATAACAACCTGAGAAGGAAGTGATTATGTCTATCTATGAAAAAATTGGTGGTGCGCCAGCTGTTGATGCAGCAGTGGATATTTTCTACCGTAAAGTCCTGGCTGATGATCGTATTAACGAATTCTTCGATACTGTGGATATGGAAGGCCAGCACCTTAAGCAGAAGGCTTTTCTGACCATGGCGTTTGGTGGACCAAACAATTACACTGGCAAAGATATGCGAGCAGCCCACAAACATATGAAGTTGAACGAAGGGCATTTCAATGCTGTGGCTGAAAATCTGGTCGAAACACTTAAAGAGTTGAGTGTTCCCCAGGAGTACATTGATGAAATTATCGCTGTGTGCCTGAGCGTGAAAGACGATGTGTTAAACGTTGAACCTGCTGAGGCATAAGCTTTTCTCATTAAGAATTGGCAGTAAGAGAAACTTATGACCGTTATTCAGTTTCAGGGTGAGTCTGTAACCCTGACCGAGGGGGAATCGGTACTTGATGGTTTGCTGCGTCAGGGCCACCAGATTCCCCATGGATGCCGTGCCGGTGTATGCCAATCCTGCGTTGTTGAGGCTGCGGAAGGTGACAATGTCTCCTCAGCTCAAGCAGGATTAAGTGACAATCAGGTACGATTAAATCAGTTTTTAAGTTGTCAGTGTATTCCGCGTGAATCACTATCCGTTAATCTGGTCGATATCAACGAGCAAAAAACGCCTGCACAAGTGGTCGATAAAAGCTGGTTGAGTGATCAGGTGATTCGCTTGCGCTTAAAGGCGAGCCTGAGTTATTTCCCTGGGCAGTATGTCACCTTATGGAAGGACGAGGCTATTGCGCGAAGCTACTCGTTGGCAAGTGTCGATGCGGATGGATTTCTCGAATTTCATATACGCCATTACCCGGAGGGTGTTTTTAGCAGTTGGGTTGCTGAGGCATTGAACGTTGGAGAAACTTTGTATCTGCAAGGGCCCATGGGGAAATGCTTTTACAGTGCAGAGCCCTCTCAGCCGTTACTGTTAGCGGCTATTGGTACGGGGCTGGCGCCGGTTTATGGCATTTTACGGGATGCATTAAGTCAGTTTCACAATGGGCCAATTACTTTGGTGATTGGAGCCAAAGATACTACAGGGCTTTATCTTATTGATGAGTTAATGGAAATCGCGCGTCGACACGATAATGTCAGTATCCATATTGTCGCTCAGCAAGAGGCTGGGGTTGAGGCGCCTGTTCAGGTAGGTGATATCTACCAATATATCAAAGGGCTATTACCGGATATGAATGGCTACCGTGTTTTCCTCTGTGGTGCCGAGAGCTTTGTGACCAAGATGCGTAAGCAGTGTTTCCTGGCTGGTGCCGGTATGAGTGCTATTTCGGCAGATGTGTTTTTGCATTTTGCTGATGACTAATTATTTTTGACCAGAAGTCCTGTTCCTTACTCGCGTTATCCGCAAAGCTATTCCGGCTGGCTTTGCAAAACACGCAGTAGCCATCCATGGCGCTCGTCGAAGGCGTCCCTGCCTTCGACGGTTTTACAAAGCCAACCGGAACATCTTCGCTCGCCGAGTGCAATTATCTCCCTTCTCCAGTTCGCTCTATATGGGTTGCACTATTTTGGTGCCTTTGTGCTCTTGGGTGGGGCTTATATAACTTTGAGTATTGCTAACTTCTTGATAATAAAGGTTTTTTAGTTTTGGTATGACGCTTGCACTAACCCAGAGCATAAGCAGTAACTCCCCTGGATATACGTGGTAGAGGTAGCATGAAGCAGCGTTTGGTCGTAATTGGTAATGGAATGGCGGGCATGAAAACCGTGGAGGAAATCCTCGCGGCAAGCCCGGATCAGTTTGAGATTACCGTCTTCGGCGCCGAGCCCCACGGCAACTATAATCGCATTATGCTTTCTCCCGTACTTAGCGGCGAGAAGACGCTCGATGAGATCATGATCAATGATCGTCAGTGGTATGCCGACAACGGTATTACTCTACTCGCCGGTGAGGATAAGTTTGTTGTGGATATTGATCGGGGCAAACGTTGTGTAATTGCACGTGATGGTACTCAGGTCCACTACGATCGCTTGTTAATCGCCACCGGGTCCAAGCCGTTTATTCTTCCTGTGCCTGGTAATGATCTGCAAGGTGTTATCGCCTTCCGTGATATTGCCGATGTGGAAACCATGTTGAGTTATGCCAAGTCACGCCGCCATGCTGTGGTATTGGGTGGTGGTCTGTTGGGGCTGGAGGCTGCTAACGGTTTGGTGGAGCAGGGTATGGATGTCACGGTTATCCACAATAACGCTATTTTGCTGAATCGCCAGCTGGATAATGAGGCGGCCAAACTGCTACAGGCTGAGCTGGAAGCCCGCGGCGTCACATTTAAAATGCCGGCGCAAACAGAAGCGCTAGTGGATGATGGTACAGGTCATGTCAGCGCGGTACGTTTTGCCGATGGCAGTGAATTGCCTTGCGATCTGTTTGTTATGGCTATTGGCGTAAGACCCAATATTGCCCTGGCCGAGAAGGTAGGGCTTTACTGCGAAAAAGGCATTGTCGTTAACGATACTCTGCAAACGTTCGATCCCAGTGTCTATGCCGTCGGCGAATGCGTTCAGCATCGCAATCAAACTTTTGGTTTGGTGGCGCCTTTATTTGACCAGGCCAAGGCCTGTGCCAATCACCTGTGTGGTCACGGTGTGGCGGGTTATGCAACCTTACCGACGGCGACCAAGTTGAAAGTCACCGGCATTCATTTATTCTCTGTAGGAAATTTCCTCGGCGATGCTGAGTGTGAATTTCTGCTGTTCCGTGATCTGGCGGCCGGTAATTACAAAAAGCTGGTATTAAAAAACAATCGCATTATTGGGGCTGTCCTCTACGGTGATACATCAGAGGGGGCTTGGTATCAAGAGTTGCTGGAACAGCGTGTTGATATCACACCGATGCGCGGCTTGCTGATTTTTGGTCGCGCTTATGCTGAACCTTTATTATTAAATAGCGAAAGTAATCAGGCAACGGTCAAGTCTGTGGTCAGTGATGGGAAACAAACTGTCACGGAGAATGTAGCCTGATGCAAGATTTGATTTCTTCTGACATCAATAACGATTCCCTACAAACTATTAAAACCACCTGCGCCTATTGTGGTGTTGGCTGCGGCATCGAAGCGCAAGTTAATCCTCATACCCGCGAAGTATCGGTGCAGGGCGATTTTTCCCATCCTGCGAATCAGGGCCGTTTATGTTCCAAGGGTTCTTCTCTGGGAGAAACCGTTGGCCTTGAAAGCCGTTTGTTGCAGCCTGTAGTTGGCGGTAAAACGGTAAGCTGGGATTCCGCATTGGATACAGTTAGCGATAAGTTCAAGCGCATTATCGATGAGCATGGCCCGGACGCAGTGGCATTTTACGGTAGCGGTCAGTTATTGACGGAAGACTATTATGTTGCCAATAAGCTGATGAAGGGTTTTATTGGCTCGGCCAATATCGATACCAACAGTCGTTTGTGTATGTCTTCAGCCGTAACAGGGCACAAAAGGGCTTTTGGTACTGATACCGTCGCTACCTGTTATGACGATCTGGACCATGCTCAACTTATTGTCTTGGTGGGATCCAATACGGCCTGGTGTCATCCGATTGTGTTTCAGCGGATTCGCTCGGCTAAAGAGCGTAACCCTGATCTTAAAGTGGTGGTGATAGATCCGCGTCGTACGGCTACCTGTGATATCGCGGATTTACACTTGCCGCTCGCCAGTGGTAGTGATGTTAAGCTTTTTAATGGCCTGTTGCACTTTCTAAACCAGAATGATGTGTTGGATCATCCGTTTATTGAGCAGTCTTGCGATGGCTCAGTAGCTGCGCTTGAAGCTGCGGCCGAAGATGCCGGTAACCTTGATAGTGTTGCTCGTTACTGCAATTTGCCATCTGCGGATGTAGAGCGTTTTTATCGCTGGTTTGCAGATACCGATAAGGCAGTCAGTGTTTATAGTCAGGGAGTCAAACAATCATCCAGCGGTGCAGACAAGGTTAACGCAATTGTAAACTGCCACCTGCTGACCGGACGCATCGGTAAATCAGGTTCTGGTCCCTTGTCGCTGACCGGGCAGCCTAATGCCATGGGTGGGCGTGAAGTTGGAGGCCTGGCAAACCAGGTCGCAGCGCATATGGAATTTCATATCGAAGGTGATGTGGATCGTGTCGCGCGGTTTTGGCAAGCACCAAATATGGCAAGAGAGCCAGGTAAGCCCGCGGTGGATCTGTTTGATGCGATTGCCGATGGCAGCATCAAAGCTGTGTGGATTATGGCTACCAATCCTGTGGTTAGTTTGCCAAATGCGGATAAAGTCAAAGCCGCCTTGGAAAACTGTGAATTTGTTGTGGTGTCAGACTGCGTTGCAGAAAGTGATACCCTGGCGTTGGCCCATGTGAAGTTGCCAGCCTTAGGTTGGAGCGAAAAAGACGGCATGGTGACCAATTCGGAGCGCCGAATTACTCATCAGCGTGCGCTATTACCGCCTGCCGGTGAGGCTAAGCCGGACTGGTGGATTATCTCGGAAGTTGCCAAGCGTTTGGGCTTTGGTGAGGCATTTAATTATCAGCATCAGATAGAAATCTTTCGCGAGCATGCAGCGCTGTCTGGTTTTGAAAATAATCCATTTCAGCGTTTGCGTGATTTTGATATTTCTGGACTGGCCGATATTTCGTTGGAGGAATATCAATCGTTTACACCCAAGCAGTGGCCTATCAATACAGATTATCCGCAGGGCAAGGCACGATTTTTTGCTAACGGAAAATTCTTCACTCCTAATCAGCGAGCACAACTGGTCGCTTTAACTAGTCGAGCGCCGGGTAATGCGGTAAGCCAACGTTATCCCTTGGTATTAAATACCGGGCGTTTGCGAGATCAGTGGCACACCATGACGCGAAGTGCTTTAGCGCCGCGCTTAAATCAGCATCGGCCCGAGCCTTTTGTTGAGGTTCACCCGGATGATGCCGAGCGTTATCAATTGCAGCACGGCGGAATCGCACACTTGTTAAGTCAGTGGGGGCAGATGTATGCCCGGGTGATGGTTACCGATACTCAGCAGCAGGGCAATGTGTTTGTACCTATGCACTGGAGTGAGCAATACGCGAAAAAAGGCCGGATGGGGGCTCTGGTTAACCCGGTTGTTGACCCCTTATCGGGGCAGCCTGAAAGCAAGCATACCCCGGTCAGTATTCGGCCTTTATCGGCGGGCTGGTACGGTTTTGTGCTCAGTCGAGAGCCTTTAGCGGATCAGAACGTTGAATATCAGGTGAAGGTGAATGCCGAGGGCTATTATCGCTATGAGTTAGCGGCGATTAAGTCTATCGAGGGCGTTGCCGAACATTTTCAAACCTTGCTGAACCCAGAGGCGCAGTTTGAATGGCAGGAATTTGATGATGCCAGTGCTGGCGTTTACCGAGCGGCTTGTTATAACAAGCAGGCTTTGCAAGCTGTAGTGTGTCTGGCACCGAGCTTTGCAGAAGTGCAATTGCCTGCGCGGGGCTGGCTGGGATCCATGTTCGTGAAATCCAGTCTGGAGCCACAGGAGCGTATGGCGCTACTGGCCGGTATACCGACTGTCGGTACTGAGGATGTCGGGGCTACGGTTTGCGCCTGTTTTAATGTGGGTGAAAAAACCATTTTAAAAGCCATTAACGAGAATAAATTAACGACCTATCAAGAGGTGGGTGTCTGTTGTAAAGCCGGAACCAACTGTGGTTCCTGTGTACCGGAAATCAAAACACTATTGGCGCAGGCGGTAGAAGTCTCTAGTTAGAGGAGAAGAATAATGGTGAACAATGCAGTCCCATGGATTGTATTTACCGACTTGGATGGTACCTTGTTGGATCACCATAGCTATAGCTATGAAGCAGCTCTGCCTGCTATCAAGTATTTGCAAGAACAGCAAATACCTATTGTGCTGACTACGAGTAAAACACAAGCGGAAGTTTCTCAGTTACAGCAAGAGCTGCAATTAAGTTCGCCTTTTATTGTCGAAAATGGCGCCGGTATTTATTGGCCCTGCACTACCGGCGGTGAGCATGTTGCTCACTCTATGTGTTCGCCGCGCGAACATTGGCTGGCTTTGTTAGAACAATTAAAGCCTGAATTCGGTCAGCATTTTTCACATTTCGCCGAGTTAAACCCTAAAGATGTTGTAGAACTAACAGGATTATCCCTGGCTGATGCCGAAAAGGCTAATCAGCGCGCTTATGGCGAGCCGATACATTGGTATGGCGATCAATCGTTAAAGCGGTCCTTTATTGAAAAAGCCACATCGCTAGGTGCGCACATCCTGGAAGGTGGGCGCTTTCTGCATATGTCGGGAAATGTGGATAAGGGTCAAGCTCTGCAGTGGGTCGCTAAACGTTATCAGCAACATTACTCCAAACCTGTACAGACACTGGCCTTGGGCGACAGCCAAAATGACATCGCCATGTTAAATGCGGCCGATAAGGCAGTCATTGTACGTTCACCCGTACATCCTCCACCTGAATTGCAACGCCCACCCTCTCTGATTACCCAGTACTTGGGACCAGAAGGTTGGTTTGAGGCGATTAATTATTTTATTGCTGATTCTTCAATCCCGAACTAGGAGCCTGCAGCGAGCAGGGCATTCTTATGGCTGACTTTTACCAAAACGGCATTGTGACCACCCTGCATAATTTATCTCGCCGTCCACTCGAGGATCTTGAGAGCGAGTTGCGACAGTTTAGCAAGCAGCGGCCTATGTCCCTGATTCTGCCGTCGCTGTTTTCCGAGTTGGAGGGGGAGGCGTTACCCAATATTGTTCGGCATTTACAGGGGGCTGATTACCTGGCCGAAATCGTGATTGGTCTGGATCGTGCCGATGAGCAGCAGTATCGATTTGCTCAGAATTTTTTTGCCGAGTTGCCCCAGCGTCATCGTATTTTGTGGAATGACGGGCCCAGATTACAGGCGATTGATAAGGAGTTACAGGCGTTAAATCTCGCGCCCAAAGAGCTAGGTAAAGGCAGAAATGTCTGGTATTGCATGGGCTATACCCTGGCATCCAACCGTTCAGAATCTGTGGCGTTACACGATTGTGATATCGTTACCTATGATCGGGAGTTGCTAGCCCGCTTGATATACCCGGTAGCCAATCCACGCTTTAACTACGAGTTTTGTAAAGGATTCTATGCCAGGGTTGCCGATGGTGGTATCAACGGTCGGGTATGTCGCTTGTTGGTGACGCCACTGTTGCGAGCGCTAAAAAAGATATTTGGCGATGTCGAATATCTGCAATTTATGGATAGTTTTCGCTATGCCCTGGCTGGTGAGTTTTCCTTTCGTAAAGATGTCTTAAACGATATTCGCATCCCCAGTGATTGGGGGCTGGAGATCGGGGTGTTATCGGAAATGCACCGCAATTATGCCAATAACCGTTTGTGCCAAGTGGATATTGCCGATGCCTATGACCATAAACATCAGGATTTATCATTTAATGATGATGCAGGTGGTCTGTCAAAAATGTCGATTGATATTGCCAAGGCGCTTTTCAGAAAGTTGGCAACTAACGGCAAAACCTTTAATACCGAAACCTTCCGCTCGCTTAAGGCCACTTACTTTAGAATCGCCCTGGACTTTATCGAGACCTACCACAACGACGCCCTTATGAATGGCCTAACCCTGGACGTACATCAGGAAGAAAAAGCTGTAGAAATGTTTGCCCAGAATATTATGAAAGCCGGTCAGGCTTTCTTGGATAACCCTATGGAGCGGCCATTTATCCCCAGTTGGAACCGTGTGATTAGTGCCGTGCCCGATGTGCTGGAGCAGTTGTCGGACGCTGTGGAGCAAGATACTAAAGAGTTTGGCGCGTTATGAGTAATCACAGTGAGTTGTTGCTGCACAGTGTCGAGAAAATCTACCAGGGTATTCTTGATGTAACCGAGATGGAGAATCTGGCCAACAATCTGCTGCAGGATATGCGACTTGATATTGGGCAGGTGGATTTTGCGCCCACTGAAGACCTGTGGGATGAGCGCGATCTGATTCTGATTACCTATGCGGATAGCTTTCTCGATCCAAGCCGACGACGTAAGCCTTTACAAGTGCTGCAGGGTTTTCTGGACAAATATTGCCAAGATGTTGTCGCGGGTGTGCATATATTGCCATTTTATCCTTACAGCTCAGACGATGGGTTTGCGGTGATTGATTATGCCAGTGTCAATGAAAGCGTTGGTGACTGGGATGATATTAGTGCTATCGCCAATGAATATCGGGTGATGGGAGATTTAGTCATCAATCATGCCTCGAGTCGCAGTATCTGGTTTCAGAATTTTTTACGTGGCCGTAGTCCCGGTGATGGGTACTTTTTGGATGTCGATATAAATCAAGACTGGCACCATGTTGTTAGACCGCGTACCAGTCCATTATTTCGTGAAGTACAAACTCCAGCAGGTACCAAACATGTTTGGTGTACTTTTAGCCATGATCAAGTGGATTTTGATTTTCGCAACCCGCAGGTATTAAGAGAATTTGTCCGTATTATTCGCTTGTATCTCGATCGAGGTTTTGAAATTTTTAGGCTGGATGCCGTGGCATTTCTTTGGAAAGAAGCTGGCACGGGGTGTATTAATCTGGAACAGACCCATGCTGTCGTACGTCTATTGCGTTTACTGACTGAGTGGGCAGATCCCAGGTCGCTGGTCATTACCGAGACCAATATCCCCAGCCGGGAGAATTTATCCTATTTTGGTAATGGTAACGAAGCCCATTGTGTCTACAATTTTTCCCTGCCGCCTTTATTGGTAAATACGTTAATTACCGGTAATAGCCATTATCTTACCCTGTGGCTGATGGAACTGCCTCCTTTGCAGTCAGGCACTACCTATTTTAATTTTATTGCTTCTCATGATGGTATTGGCTTGCGCCCTGCCGAAGGTATTCTTTCGGATGATGAGTTGGATACATTGATTACGACCATGCAGGGATTCGGTGGCACTGTGTCCTGGCGTGCGCTGGGAGGGGGGAGTGAAGAGAAAAAGGCCTACGAAATTAACATTGCCTTATTCGATGCCTTGCAGGGAACGACTGCCGGGGTGGATCACTTTGCGGAGCAGCGTTTTCTCTGTGCTCACGCCATTATGTTGGGGTTGGAAGGCATACCCGGTCTTTATGTACACAGCTTGTTGGCGACTCGTAATGACTATCACCGGATGGAGCACAGCGGCCATAACCGGGCAATAAATCGTCATCAGTGGGACATCGAGCAGCTGGATAAACTGCTGGGGAGTGAAAGTCATCATCGTCGGGTTTATCATGCCCTTGTGCATTTAATCTGCTTGCGTTGTGAACAGGCGGCGTTCCACCCTAATGCCAGTCAATTGGTATTGCACCTGGGGGATCATTTATTCGGTTATGTCCGCCAGTCTCAGCAGTCGTCACAGCGGATTTATTGCGTGAGTAATATCAGTGCTGACAAACAGGTGCTGTGTTTATCTGACTTAAACTCCCATGAAGCTGTAAACGCCCATGAATTGATTACAGGGCAGGATTTTGATCTTGAGAGTGAGAGTATAACACTCAGCCCATATCAGACGGTTTGGCTGACGGTAAATTCTGATTCAAAGCGCTAGCGTTCAGCTGACCCGCTTTAGAGTAGTGCCTGGATCCCTGTCTCTTGGGTCAATAAGTGCTTACTCTTTTATACCCCAGTCAAACCTCGATTTGTGCTGAAATAGGTTCCCTTTACAGTGATAATCCTGTTTCGACTTAAATTGGCCGTGTAGCCCGCCTAATTACTACCTATACTTTCACCAAGTTGTAAAGCTATTAATGACTAAAGGAAGAATAAGCACTACCCCTGCTTATAAAATTGTATAATAAGGGACTCGACATACATCCATCGCGAGTTTTACATGGGTCTCTTTCTGCATTATCGAGTCAGTAAATCCTTTCCAAAGCCGGCTGTTGCCTGTTTTTTGGCTTTATGTGTAGGTTCAGTCATAGAGTCTGTTGCTGCTGAACAGGCATCAAGTGATACCGAATTAGCAGAAATGTCGCTACAGGAGCTATTGGCTGTCGACGTCTTTACCGCTGCGAATTTATTGCCGACTCAAACGTCGAAAGCGCCGGGAACGGTTTATCAATTTACAGAGAAGGACTTCAAGCGCTTTGGTGTGCGACGCCTGGATGATCTGCTGCAGTTTGTGCCTGGTATGCAGGTGAACCAGTATCGCAAGCGTCATCGTACTATTTGGGCAAGGGGATTGTTGGATCGCTACAACGACAAGTTGCTGCTGTTGGTCGATGGCGTGCGACAGCAGCACTTGTACTATGGTCATTTTGCCCTGGGTGATAATTTCCCGTTGGAGAGGATTGAGAAGGTCGAAGTGATTATGGGGCCTGCCTCGAGTCTCTACGGCGCTAATGCGTTTGGCGGTATTATCTCGGTAACAACCAAGGCGTTTTCCGATCAGCCGCGTTTAGATATCTCTATGGAGCTGGGAGACAACCAGCGTCGCAAAGTCTCTGCCCTGTATAATCGCGATAATGTTCAGGCGTTTGGCAGTTATCTTGAACAGGATGCTCCTTTCCGGGATGACCGCAAGAGCTTTATCGGCAATGATGTGTTGCAACCCCTGGATGAGGATTACCAATCCATCTCCATCAAAGCTCGCCCCATTGAGGGGCTAACCCTTAAAGCCGACTACAGTAAATCGGAAACTCCCTTTCTGTTTATCCCCCCCACCCAGGATGCTTTTGTTGAGGAGGAGTTTCTCTCTCTCTCAGCTCATTTCACATCAGGGGATCTTGATAGCGGTAAATACGAGTTACTGGCTTATTATCAGGATGACGACGGCCGTGAGTTTGAAAAAGAGCAGGTGACCCAGAGCCTGGGTTATGAGGAATTTCAGGATGCCACCATGATGGGCATCTCGTTGACCGGCTTCAAAAAAATCAATAGTCACACCCTGGCCCTGGGGACTTCGTGGAACCGTGAAGAGGCCGACCACACTAATTTCCAGCGCTGGTTCAGTTTTAGCAGTGGCTTTTTAACGCCACCGGTGACAGGAGATTTACTCAGGGAACCGGACATCAGCAATGATAACTATGCTGTCTTTGTTCAGGATGTATGGGAAATAAATCCGGTATTAACCGCAACATTAGGTGCTCGCTACGATCAATTCGATCAGTTTGATAATTACGGTAATTACCGCGGCGCTTTGGTTTATAGCTCAGATATCAAGCATACCTGGAAGTTGCTGTACGGCACGGCTATTCGAACGCCCAGTTTCCGTGAATACCTTAAAGTGCTGGAGGGTACATCATTCCAGGCACCAGTGCCCGATGCTGAAAGCATTGAGTCTCTGGAGTTTTCCTATATCTATAAAGATGCGGTTAAGAGCATCAATGTCACCGTGTTTAAAAATAACTTTGACGACTTTATTCGTGAAGTGCCTACACCGGATAATGCCGATGAGTATTTCGCCAATAGCTCGGCAACCCTGCGTTTACAGGGGGCAGAAGTCTTACTCGGCATACAACCTGTGGAGCGCGTGCATCTGCGTTTGAGTGCGTCCTATGTCGATTCCGATAGTCGGGAGCTGGGATCCTTGCCTTATATCGCCAACTGGACCGGTAGCTTCAAAGCCGAATACGAAATAACGGCTTCTCACCGGCTTGGCCTATCGGTTATCTATAACAGCCATAAAGATGACAACAATGGTATAGACGACGATGCGGAAAACTTTGCCATAACCAATCTGTACGGCTCAGGTGAAATAAGCCCATCGCTATCCTATCGATTCGGTATCGATAATCTCTTTGATGATAAAGAGTTTGATCCGGCTGCGGACTTCGGTGGTCAACACAATACGGAAAGAAGTGAGCGGGAAGTGTGGGTTGGCTTAACGTGGACACCGTCGTTTTGATGCGCGTTATGTATTATTTTAAAAGACGCCTGTTAACGTGCCTGAGTATGACCCTGGTTATGCTGCTGGGCGTCGCTTCAGCGAGTGCTTATAGTCAGGATGTCGACCAAAAACAGCGTTTAGTCAAGGCCGCTTTTATCTTGAATATTGCCAAGTTTGTTACCTGGCCAGAGGCAAGTTATCAGACGCGCCCGAAGCAGCTGGTGTTATGCCACTACCGTCAGGATGTTCTGGAAGAGGCCTATGAAATTATTCGGCGCCGCAAGGTAGGTGCGCGCCAATTACAAGCAAAACTGATTGATGATATGGCGGCGGCTTCGCAGTGCGACATGATTTTGGTCGCAAAAGAAGAGATGGCATCCTTACTGGATGACAGCGCATCACTGTCCTCCGATCCAGTGTTGGTGATTGCCGATATGACTGATCAGGAAGGCCAAGGTGTTGCTTACAAGCATGTGTCAGTAGCGCTGGTGCGGCGCGGCTCGAGAATAGGTTTTGAAATCAACCTGCAGGAAGCCAAGCGCCTGGGGCTTGTATTAAGTTCTGAATTGTTAAAACTGGCCCAGATTGTTGAGTAGGGCTTAGGCAGATTATGAATTTTATCGGTCGTCGATCAATACAGAAAACACTGCAGCTGGTATTACTTATTACCAGCTTTAGTGCGTTATTGCTGGCGACGGTGGGGTTTGCAGTCAACGACTGGTTTACTTCCCGTGAGCAAATGAAAGAACGGATGCGGGCTCAGGCCACGATTATTGGCAACAATTCTGTGGCAGCGCTGATGTTTAATGATGAGCAGTCAGCAACAAAAACCCTGGCAACCCTGGAAAGTGAATCCGATATTGTCGGCGCCGTACTATTTACCGCCGAGGGTATATCTTTTGCTCGCTATCGCCGCGATGTAATTAATGGCGGACAGGATATGCAGCTCGAAAGCGCTGGTGATTTGAGCGGGCGTATATTTGTGCAGGCACCCATTCGTCACGATGGTGAAGTTATTGGTAGCATTCAGTTGATCGCCGATAACAGCGGTTGGTTGCAGCAGCAACTGTTTCGTTTGGGGACGGTCTTTGGGCTCTTTATTATTTCCCTGGTTGTCGCACTGTTATTTGCCCAGCGGTTACAGCGTGTAGTCACTGAGCCCGTCTTGGCACTGGCAAGCACGGCGCGCCGTATTAGCAAACGCCGAGATTACAGCTTACGGGCAGAAAAGCTGTCGCGGGATGAAATTGGTGTACTGGTTGATGACTTTAATGAAATGCTCAACCAGATCCAGGTGAGGGACGCCGAGTTGCAGCAAACGCATACTCATCTGGAGGAGAAGGTACAGGCGCGCACCGCCGAACTTGAAGAGCTGGCGAGCAAGTTTGAACACCAGGCCTATCACGATGCGTTAACCGGTTTGGCAAACCGTATTACCTTTGAGCAACGCTTGAAAGAGGCTATTAGTCAGGCGCAGCGTAACCAGACCGAGCTTGTAGTATTGTTTTTTGACCTGGATCGTTTTAAGCGTATTAACGATACCTTGGGGCACACCGTGGGTGATAAGTTACTGGTTAATGTGTCCAAGCGTTTGCGCTCCACTCTGCGAGGCAGTGATACTTTGGCTCGTTTTGGTGGGGATGAATTTGCCGTATTGATGTTGGATGCTCACCAGGAAAGTGCCGGCGATGTAGCCTGTAAACTGTTGGCGGCGGTTAATGAGCCGATGATTGTCGAAGGGCATAACCTGCATGTCAGTACCAGTATCGGTATCAGCGCTTACCCGCATGACGGGGATAATGTGGAAGACCTGCTGAAAAATGCCGACACCGCCATGTACCGTTCGAAGGACAAAGGTGGTAGTCAATTCACCTTCTTCGCCAGTGATATGAATGCCCGAGTGGAACGGCGACTATTACTAGAAAACAAACTTAGGCAGGCTATCGATACATCCTTGTTGTACCTGGCTTATCAGCCTAAATGGGATACCGCTTCGGGCGCGCTAGTCGGTGTCGAAGCGTTGGTGCGTTGGAATGATGAGGTAGAAGGCAATATTTCCCCTGCAGAATTTATCCCGTTGGCTGAAGAGTGCGGATTAATTCACGATATCGATCTCTGGGTGTTGGAGAAAGCCTGCCGGGAAATCCTGGCACTTAAACAGCAGTGTGATTGTAGTTTACAGTTGTCGGTTAACTTCTCCCCTTCACACTTTATTCGGTTCGATATTTGTGAAGAAGTTTCTGCCGTTCTGCGACGCACGCATTTTCCGGGGCATGATTTGGAATTGGAAATTACCGAAAACCTGGTCGGTCCGGATGTTGTGGATATTTCCAGTAAAATTCACGCCATTCGTGACTTGGGTGTGGAGATATCCATCGATGACTTTGGCACGGCCTACTCGTCCCTGAGCCGCTTGAAGCAGCTGCCGTTAAATACCTTAAAAATCGACAAGTCATTTATTCAGGATCTCGAAGATGATCCGGACGATAAAACTCTGGTTAGAACCATTATTGCCATGGCTCACAACCTGAATATGAAAGTTGTGGCTGAAGGGGTGGAAACCCAGGCGCAGTATGACTTTGTTCGTCAATACCAGTGCGATATGGTGCAGGGGTATTTGTTGGGCAAGCCTATCTCGGCTGAAGAGTTAGAAATCTTATTAAAGCAGTGCCAGCAATCGGCGTCTGGTCAGCAGCGTCTATAGCTTCACTCTTGACTATCTAGTTGCTGCTGCCAACGATATCCCACAATAGCAGTCTTTCATTTGGCCTACTCGTACTCTCAACACTGGCAGAAAATGTCAAAGTCTTTGGTGTGAACGGTTGTTGTCCTGAATCTTGTCCTGGTTCAGCATAGGGTTACTGCCCGCACAGGCCAATATTGGCCCACAACGACAAGGGCTGCAGAGAGAGGAAATAACCATGCAACAAACAGAGCAAATCAAGCTGATTCAGCGCTTAATTGGTGTCGAGCAAAAAAGCAGTGATGAGGTCCCCAAGGCTTATCACCATATATCGACTGATCGCTATAATGATCCAGATGCCCTGGCTTTGGAACAGGCTGCGCTGTTTCGTAACACGCCGGTGATTGTTGCCCACACCACGGAAATTGCCGAGCCCGGCAATTATGTGACTGAACAGGTCGCAGGAGTCCCCTTGATTATTCTGCGTGATCACGACGGTCAGCTACAGGTATTTATCAATGCCTGCCGCCACCGCGGTGCACGCTTATTGCAGGGCGAGTCTGGCCAGTGCAAGCGTTTGATGGTGTGCCCTTATCATGCCTGGAGCTACAAGCTGGATGGTTCCTTGACCGGTGTGCCTGATAAAGAGTTGTTTGGTGATTTGGATTTTTCCAAACTGGATTTGGTGCCTATCCAGTTTGCAGAAAAGCATGGTTTTATCTGGGTGGTGCTTGATGGTGATGCGAGTGAGCCGTTGGATATTGACGCAGCCCTAGGTGAAGTCGTCAATGCAGACTTTACCTCTTTTGGCTTCTCTGAGCAGTTGATGCATAAAAAAGTTTCTCTGGTAAATGATTGTAATTGGAAGCTGGTGATGGATGCTTTTGCGGAAGGTTATCATCTGAAAACCCTGCACAAAGACAGTCTTGCACGTTTCTTCCTGCATACCAGTATTTATGATGACTGCTACCCCCACGTGCGACAAATGGGGGGGCGTAAAGGTTTAACAGAAGAAATTAAGAAAGACCCTGCGGAGTGGAATTTTCGTTTAAATACGACGTTGTTTTACAACATATTTCCTAACACAATTTTTGTTTTCCACCCGCATTGGATTTCGCAGATGAGCCTTTTCCCTGTGGGACCGGATGCGGTACGTGTGGTGCATCGTATGTTGATTCCTGAATTGCCGGCTAACGATGAAATTGCTGAAAAGCTCGATGCCAGCTTTAACCATATTCAGGGGCAGGTTTTTGAGAAGGAAGACTTGGCGATTTCGGTGGATATTCAGCAGACCCTCGACAGTGGCGCTAATACACACTTTGTTGTGGGGGGGTATGAAGAGGGCATGCGTATTTTCCATCAGGCGCGAGATGAATATATCGCCGCTTATCAAAAGACTCGCAATGACCTGTAACTGGCCACTAAAGCCCTATTACTTATCTTGGGCGAGGCCCTATAATCGGATATTTTGATGTACAGGGTTTAAAGGTATGGCCTTTTTTGATCAGGATTTAACGGTTTCCAGCTCGGCAGAAAATGGCGAGCTGAGTTTTCCTTCAGCAGATCGCTGGTGTTGGGCAGGGGTGCCTAATGGTGGTTTTTTACTGTCTATGGCGGCCAAGGCTATGGCAAATCAATTGCCCCATAAGGATCCGGTCTCTGTATCGGCGACCTTCGTCAGCCGTACCGAATTAGCACCGGTACAAGCTAACGTTGAGCTGCTGGGGCAAAGTAAAAACCTTAGCCAGGCTAGTGTGCAACTTGTGCAAGAAGGACAAGTCCGGGTTCAGGCAATGGGCGTATTTGCTGATTTGGCTAGCCGTAAAGGCGTGGATTTTTGTGATGTGGCGATGCCGAATATTCCCTCCCCTGAAGGCTGTAATCGGGTGACCTACCCACAGAGCACCTTCCCGGATAACGTTGATATTTTGCTAACCCCGGCGTCTGAGCGGGCAGGTGATAATGCCGATGGCAAAGAGGCCGTTGTCGAAGGCTGGATAAAGTTCAGTGATGATCGCGATCCTGATTTGCTGGCGTTACTGACCTTTGCCGACAGTTTTCCGCGGGCAATGGAAATGGTGGTGGGTACTCAGGGTTGGATTCCTACCTTGGACTACCAGGTACAGTGCTTTGCCAAACCGGCCCCAGGTTATATTGCCTGTCGATTTACCACCAAACGCATGAGTCTGGGGCTATTGGAGGAAACCGGTGAGCTGTGGGATAGCGAGGGAACCCTGGTCGCGGTATGTCGCCAATCGGCTTCAGTACGCTTTAACGAGCAGGAAGAAGCCCGCGTTTGCGCCCTGATGGGGTAGTCGCCATCTGCCACAGGGCCTATGCCAATCTTTATATTTCTTTACGCCATAGGTAATGGAAAAAGCCGGCCATCAGTGATGTTATTTCCTCTAGGCTTTCTAATGCTCGCTATAAATATTAAAAGGCGGTGACCGGTCGGTCATACGCAGTGAAGCAAATAATAAAGAAAGCCATCGCGAGAGTTACAGAGAACCACAACCCTAAGTGACTTGTAACAACCAATTAGAGAGAGATCGATGGAATACACACTGCCGCTGGCTCAAATGCAGCGTAATGTCGCCCTGCACCCCAATAAAGTCTGGTTGCACCAACCAGTTAATGGAAACTGGCAAACCTATACCTGGGCGGAGGCGGATAATCATGCCCGCCGCATAGCCCAGGGATTACTGTCCAATGGCTTGGTAGCTGGCGATAAGGTCGCCATTATTGCCAAGAATTCGGCCGAATGGTTTATTGCCGACCTTGCCATCATGATGACCGGCATGATCAGCGTACCCATCTATTCAACCGCAGGTGAAGAAACCATTCGCCATGTCTTAAGCCACAGTGAAGCCAAGGCCATTTTTGTTGGCAAACTGGACAGTACTGATGCTATTCAAAAGGCGATGCCCGATGACCTTCTCAGTATTGGTTTTCCCTATCCAACGCTGCCTTGTAAGGTTCGCTGGCAGGATTGGTTAAATGACTACTCGCCGGTAGATTCAGTGCATGAATTCTCTGGTGAGGATATTTTCTCGCTGGTATATACCTCGGGTAGTACCGGTTTGCCGAAGGGGGTTGTATTAACCCAAAACAATGTGGCGGCCTCTGCGAAGGCGGCAGCCGATTTACCGGGCGCTGCGGAAAATGAGCGCGTTATGTCCTACCTGCCACTGGCCCATATCACTGAGCGTTGCTGTGTAGAATTACCGTCCTTGTACCGCGCCGGTGATGTGTATTTTGTCGATTCACTGGATACCTTCATTGACGATGTGCGTTATGCACGCCCCACCAACTTTATTTCTGTGCCGCGTTTATGGACCAAGTTTCAATCACAAATCCTGGCACAAATTCCCAACAAAAAATTACAGCTGCTGCTTAAAATTCCTTTTGTGGGCAAGGCCGTTGCGAAAAAAATTCGTACCGGTTTGGGGTTGGATCAAGCACTGCGTTTTGGTTCCGGCAGTGCGCCCATCTCGCCAGATGTTCTGCGTTGGTTCCACGGTATCGGTGTGAAAATCGGTGAGGGCTGGGGGATGACCGAAACTTCCGGTTTATCCTGTGGTAACACGCCATTTAATTTTGATCACCTTGGAACTATTGGTACGCCACAGGCATGTGTTGAAATGACCTTGTCTGATGAGGGCGAAGTATTGATTCGTGGTGATGCTGTATTCAAGGAATACTACAAAAACCCTGAAGCCACCGCCGAAGCCTTTGTCGATGGCTGGTTTAGAACCGGTGATCGTGCCGAACACCGCGCCGATGGCTCCTGGAAAATTATTGGCCGCGTAAAAGAGCAATTTAAAACCGGTAAAGGTAAATATGTTGCGCCCGTGCCAATCGAAAGTAGCCTGGGCCGCAATGCCGACATCGAGCAGGTATGTGTGATGGGCATTGGTCGCAAGCAGCCTATTGCTCTGGTGGTGTTGGGTGAAAGTGCCAAGGGTGACCGCGACAAATTAAGCCAGGAGTTGGAAGCAACTATGGCGGAAGTAAATCGCGATCTGGAATCCCATCAGGTACTCGACCATATAATCGTTACTGAAGAGCCGTGGAGTATCGAGAATGGTCTGCTGACGCCAACGCTAAAGCTGAAGCGCGATCAGTTGGAAGAGCGTTATGGTCACTTCCTGACAGCACCTTTGCAAGGCAAGGTTGTTTGGGAGTAAGAAGGTAAAACCTATTCCTGACAAAGAATAAAAGCCTTACCTTCACGGGTAAGGCTTTTTTCGTTTGGTTCTACACTCGCAGGGTGAAAAGCTGCGCGATAATTTTACCCGCCAGGGTAAAAATTCACCCGGATTATAATTTCTTTCACCTGAAATAACGTTTATTTGTCATGTGGTTAATCTTATTGGCTATGGCGTAGTGCTTGCTTAATACGCACTGATACTATGGCAAATAGGAGGGCCTAATAATGCCTTACACACCAGAACAAGTTTACAAACCCGAGAACCTGAAATTTGCAACTGCTGGCGGTAAATTTCATAAAGGCCCGCGAAAGGGGGAGGTGAGAGCACCGACCCTGTACTTTCGCACTAACCACGGTTCAGGGCGTTTAAGACAGGAGCATGATAAGGGCCCTAAAGTGCAGGAGATTCGCAAGCATACCTCCCACGCATTTTTCAAAACCAAGCAAGGCGCCATAGATTTTCATGAAGAGCTGAAAACAACCCCAAACCTGACCCGTGATTTATTCAGGGAAATTCGTACCAGGCACGGCGCAACGAACAGGCCTTTCCAGGATGCCTTTCATCAGGAGAGTACCTTTACTGGTCACGGAGGTGATAGTCCTATTGCTAAGCGTGGCCTGCACCGAAGTGGTGGTCAGGTAGTTGTTGGCGATAAGCTTGAAGCGTTGCGGGGGCAAACCACAGCGATTGCAAACCGTATGGGGATTGGTTAACAATAGATAAAACAAAAAAGCCCAACTCGCAAAAGTTGGGCTTTTTGATTTGGTGGAGCCGGGGGGATTTGAACCCCCGTCCGCAAGCACTCCGCCTAAGGCTCTACATGCTTAGATCCGCCTATTGGTTTAGCGCATTACAGCCCAGCGGGCAGGACGTAAATTGCGATTCCGGTAAAAAGTTTAGTCGCGCCACCCCGAACATGTTTTGCGACGATCCTGTTCTATATGACAGTCAGTAGCGCGGTACAGGCACCTTGCTAAGGACCGCTAGGGGCGAACCCCTAGGAGGTGTGCAAAAAGCTACTTACGCAGCTAGAGCAGCACCGTAGTTGTCATCATTGGCAACTAATAAAATGCAGCTTTGGATTTACGTGATTCGCTACCCTCACGACATGCACCATAGGTTTTGTCACCGACGTCGAATCCTAATCGGCCCCATAAACCCCTTCCTCCGAGCAGAAGGAAGCAGGCCTCTATTGTAACCCAGTCTTCATCCGGGTGAAATGGGCGTTGGGGTGGGAGTGGCTAATGCCTTGAGAATTAAACGCTCTTTTGGAACAGACGCTGCTTCTGGCGGCTCCAGTCGCGATCTTTCTCTGCTTCGCGCTTGTCGTGCATCTTCTTACCTTTGGCCAGGCAGATTTCACACTTCACCAAATGCTGTTTCCAGTAAAGGGCTGTGCACACGGCAGTGTAGTCTTTTTGATCAACGGCCTGTTGTAGCTTGGCGATTTCCTTGCGGTGCAGTAGCAGCTTGCGCGGGCGGTTGGGTTCGGTGACAAAGTGGGTCGAGGCACAGGGTAAAGGCTGAATCTGTGCGTTCAGTAACCAGGCTTCACCATTTTTGAAGAACACATAGGTGTCGACTATCTGCACTTTACCTTCGCGCAAGCTTTTTACTTCCCAGCCTTTCAGGGACAGGCCCGCCTCGTACTTATCCGTTAAGTGATAGTCAAAGCGTGCTTTTTTGTTCTGGGCGATGGTATTGCTACCGGTTTTTTTCTTTTGCTTCTTGGCCATGGCGCGGATTATAGCGGTATCTCAATAGAAAGCCTAAATGAATTATCCCATTAGGCTTTGAACAAATGTCGCCAGGATAAGCACTGGGCACACAAAGCGGACATAAAATGGCCAAATTTTCCAAAACAGGGTGGATTCAACATTGGGGTCCCCCTTTTTAATTTCTTCCAGCAGGTTATCTCTGTGCCATATCCAGCCAACAAATATACACAGCAGGGCGCCAAGCAAAGGTTGACTATAAACCGTAGTCAGTGTGACAACGGCATCAAATAACTGGTCAAAGTTCAGCAGGATCAGTGTACTGATGGCAGCGATCACAATACCAATCAGTATGGTGGCTTTTGGTCGTGAAATGCCATATTTCTCGGTAGTTAGGGCTACGGGTACCTCCAGCATTGAAATTGAAGAGGTAACAGAGGCGATGCTCATCAGCAGGAAGAAGGCCAGGGCGACCAAGAGGCCAATTACCCCTTCCATGGAATGGAAGAGTGTGGGCAGTACCTGGAAGATCAGTTGCGGGCCTGCAACCAAGCTACCGTCTTCATTAAAGATTACGGCACCGTAGGCTTGAGCTACATACATGGCTGGAACGATCAAAAGCCCTGCGATAAAGGCGATTCCAGAATCAACAACCGTCACCATAACGCCTAAGCGAGGCAGGTTGGACTCTCGGCTCAGGTAGGAGCCATAAATCAGCATGGTGCCTACCCCGAGTGAGAGGGAAAAGAAGGCTTGGCCAAGGGCATTTAATATCAGGCTGGGGTCTATTCGGTCAAAGTCTGGTAGCAGGTATACCTTCAAGCCCTCTTGGGCTTCCGGCTGGCGCAGCACATAGATGATAAGCAGTACCAGCAAGGCCAATAAGACAGGCATTAATCGGGTAGACCACTTCTCAATGCCGTTGGTAATACCCTGGCTAATAATCCATACCGTCAGCGCCATAAAGGCAATCATGGCTGTCAAATTCCGTGACAGGCTGGAGTCGGTCAGCCATTGGCTGATCTCTGCTTGGCCCAACAGCTTGGCAATGGGGTCGAGAAAGAAGGCCAACATCCAGCCTGCAACAATGGCATAGAAACTCAGGATAAGGCTGGCAACCACTACGCCATAAAGGCCTACGCCGGTGCCCAATGCGCGGGTTCTGGGGCCGTTTGAGATGAGCTGCAGTGCGGTAACAGCATTGGCACAAGCGTGTCGGCCAATGATGAGTTCAGCCATAAGCGCGGGATAGGCCAAGCAGAACGCCATCACAAAATAAACCAGCACAAAGGCTGCGCCACCATTACTGGCTGTTTGGGTGGGGAACCCCCAGATATTACCAAGGCCGATGGCAGAGCCTGCTGCCGCCATAATAAATCCGGTTTTGGAGGAAAACTGTTCTCTGGAGGCCATTAATTAAATGCTCTTGTTATGTTGTGGTGCCATGACCAGAAGGTTCTGGGCTTAAAGCGGGTTATTGTGCGTGCAGCGCAGGCGCTGGTGCAAGCATCTGTTACCTGCATTTGCCATATATTGTGGCTGTACAAAAAATGAGCAGAAACGCTCGGGATGGTCTATATAGATTATTTCAGCCGAACACTTTCGGCGCATCCTCATAACCAGCGCCAATATATTAAATGTGTATTGGTGGCAGACAATCCAATAGGAGGCACTATGCCAAGTCTGCAAGTATGCAACAAGACTCCATCCTTTCCCCTGGCTTTTCTCCCGGTATGTATCAGCGCACTGACGGCTAGTGAGTTGATGGCTCAAAACGCTTCCGAAGGTCGCGAGTTCGAGATTGAAGAAATTATTGTTACCGCGACCAAGCGAGAGTCGACCATCCAGGATTTACCCTTTTCCATCAACGCCCAGACACAGGATGATATACAGCGTACAGGTGCGAGTAATCTGGAAGATTTATCGCGCAATGTCGCTGGTCTGGCCATTCAGAATTTAGGGCCTGGCCAGAGCCAAGTCGCTATTCGCGGGGTTTCTGCAGGCCAAATTGTGCGCGATCAGCCGGGTGTAAAAGAGCAGGTGGGCATTTATCTGGATGAAAGCGTAATTTCCCTGTCGCTGTTTACTCCGGACCTGGATTTATTTGACTTAAATCGGGTAGAGACGCTTCGCGGCCCTCAAGGGACCCTGTTCGGTTCTGGTTCTATGGGCGGGACCATTCGTTACATAACCAATCAACCCAAGCTGGATGAGCAGGAGGCAACCGTTGAGGCGAATCTGCACACGGTAACGGATGGCAAAGAGGGTGGGCACCTTAAAGGTATGGCCAACATTCCGCTGGCAGACGGCAAGGCGGCGCTACGAGTTGTGGCTTACACCACGGAATATGCTGGCTTTATTGATGCCTTGGGGGAAGGTGGCGCTAAAGATGATGATGTCAATGACGGTAATCGTACAGGTGGGCGTGTGACCTTGACCTGGGAACCAACCGATAACCTGACAATAACACCGCGGATTGTGTTTCAGGAAATCGACATGGAGGGTTTTAACCGCGAAGAGATATTTAACATTTATGCTAATCCTTACACCACGACCCGCCCGGCAATCGATTTGGATGAGCGTGAGCAATACCTCTTAGTGGATGAAAGTTTTGAGGATGAGACGCTTATTGCTGACATAGTGGTGAGCTGGGGGCTAGAGCCTTTTGATGTTACGTTTGTGGGTAGCTATACCGATCGTGAAATTGAAGTCGGCCGAGATGCCAGCGCTTTAACGGGCAGTATTTCCTTCGATGAAGGCTATCCTGATGCCGGTATTTTATTACCGTCCAACTTGGTTGATACGACAGATCTGGAACAATATACCGCCGAGCTTCGCTTGAGTTCCAACGATACTGGAGACCTGCAATGGTTAGCCGGTGTGTTTTGGGCCGACACCGAGCGTGAATACAGTCAGCGTTTGCCCACACCCGGTTATGATGCCGTTACCGATGCGACGTTGGGGGCTGGAACCTCTGCTGGTGCGGCAAATGGTTTTGGTTCCGACTCGCCCTACAATGCCGATATTCCCTACGACCTTGAACAATTCGCAGTCTTTGGTGAGGTGACTTACGATCTAACAGAGCGCCTGCATCTCACGCTGGGAGCAAGGTGGTACGACTATGAAGAGGAGCGGAGTTTTACCAGTGGCGGTATCTTTTCCAATGGCGACAATCAAACGGATAAAACTGACTCCGATGGCGTAACACCTCGAGTGATGGCCAGTTATGATCTGAATGAAGAGGTTGTTATCAATGCTCAGGCCTCTAAAGGGTTTCGCTTGGGGGGCGTGAATGATCCGCTCAATGCTGGATTATGTGATCCTGCGGATTTATCCACGTTTGGTGGTTTCCAGGCTTACGATGACGAAACCATGTGGAACTACGAGCTGGGGTTTAAGGCAAATTGGAGTCGGGTAACTTTAAACGCTGCGGTATTTTACTCCGATATTGAAGATCTTCAGGTAACGCTTGATGCCGGTTCCTGCTCCTCTCGAATTTCTTTTAATGTTCCAGACTCGCACACGGCAGGTATTGAATTTGAACTGGGTGGTTACCTGTTTGATGGTATGTATGTCTCGTTTGCAGGCAGCATTCTCGAGGCAGAGTTTGATTCAACTGTGAGAGATTCAAGTGGCAACGTTGTTGGTGGTGTTGAGGACGGTAACCGATTGGCGTCTGTGCCCGATGAGCAGTTTGCCCTGGCTGCGACTTACACGTTTGCGCAGCCGCTGTTGGGTTCTTCAGAAACCTATCTATCCGGTTCGCTGCAATATGTGGGTGATCGCATCACCCAGCCGGGAGACCAGGTATCTGGGGCAGGTAATTTTACCTCTGGCATTACCTTTGGTGGTGCTGCTGGAACTGAAGTCACCAGTGTGGATTTGGAGTTGGATTCATATGAGACGCTCAATATAAGCGGTGGCCTGGTTTATGATGAGTGGGAGGCCATGGTGTATATCAACAATGTCACTGACGAAAATGTTGAGTTGTCTTTCGATCGTGAGCGAGGAGGTCGGGCGCGATTGGCCTATCGCACCAACCAGCCTCGAACCATTGGGGTTACCTTTAGAAAGAGCTTCTAATCTTTCCACCAAAATGCCCGTATCTCTGATGCGGGCATTTTCCTTTTGGGGGCTAACAGATACCGATCTTGGGATAAAAACTACCGGCAGTGCTACCGGCTATAGAAATCACGCCCTTATCATCGATACAATGCTTTTATTAGAACAATAACCTATTACAAACAGAACCTTGGGATTGGGGAACTATGGCAAGTCAACGCAAACTGCATGGCACTTGGGCCAGCCGCTGGACCTTTATTTTGGCGGCGACTGGGTCTGCTGTGGGATTGGGGAATATCTGGAAGTTTCCCTATATCACAGGCGAAAACGGTGGCGGCGCCTTTGTGTTGGTCTATTTACTCTGTATTGCCCTGGTGGGCATTCCTATCATGATCGCTGAGGTTTTAATTGGGCGCCGTGGACGCCAAAGCCCAATTAACTCCATGCGCGATCTAGCCCTTGAAGCCGGCTTACCCAAATTCTGGGGTGGTATCGGCTGGATGGGGGTGGTCGCAGGCTTCCTGATTCTTTCGTTTTACAGTGTTATCGCCGGCTGGGCGCTGCACTATGTGTTTGCCATGGCCGATGGCAGCTTTCAGAACATTACCGGCGCCAGTTCCGGCGCGCGCTTTGAAACCCTGTTAAGCAATAAAAATGAGCTCATCATGTGGCACAGCCTGTTTATTATTATGACCATCGGGGTGGTGATCGGCGGTGTAACCAAAGGCTTGGGTAATGCAGTTCGGGTGTTGATGCCTTTACTGTTTGTATTGTTGATCGTGTTATTGATCTACGCCGTCAAGCAAGGCGACTTTATGGCCGGGTTTAACTTCCTGTTCAGTTTTAATGCGGACAAGCTGACGTGGAATGGGGTTTTGATTGCCTTGGGGCATGCCTTCTTTACCTTGAGCTTGGGGATGGGTGCGATTATGGCTTACGGGGCTTATATGCCTTCAGAAGCTTCGCTGTCCAAAACCGTTATTACGGTAGGTATTCTGGATACCTTGATTGCGCTGGTTGCTGGACTGGCCATTTTCCCTGTTGTATTTGCAACGCAGGGCATTGAACCTAGTGCTGGGCCAGGTCTGTTGTTTGTAAGTTTGCCGGTAGCGTTTGGTAACATGCCAGGGGGCCTGATTTTTGGTGTTGTTTTCTTTGTGCTGATTGCGATCGCAGCCTGGAGCTCTGCCATTTCCCTGATTGAGCCTGGAGTTGCCTACCTGGTGGAGTCCAAACGCTTTAGTCGTTTGTCAGCCAATATTTTGCTCGGCTTTCTTGCCTGGCTGCTGGGCCTGGGCACTGTGTTGTCATTTAATGATTGGGCCGAATTCAAACCTTTCTTCGGCATGACCATGTTCGACTTTTTGGACTACCTCACGGCCAATATCATGCTGCCCCTGTGTGGTCTGCTGATTGCGATCTTTGTGGGTTGGTTTATGAGGCGTGAGCATGTGCGCAAGGAGTTACATGTGGAAAGCCAGGCATTCTTTGATCGCTGGTTCTGGGTGGTACGCTATGTCTCCCCAGTCCTGGTGGGTTTTGTGTTTATCATGCTGCTGTTTGGTGATCAGATTAAAGCTCTGCTGCAGGGCTTGTTTGGTTAACAGCGAGCTTGTTAGAAGAGTGTTTGGTTAATTTGGACGAGAGATTTAAAAGGCTGTCTTGAGGTAAGTTATGGCGCATATTGAACGCAGTGCTTTGGTGGCCTTTTCGGCGGAAAAGATGTTTGCGCTGGTCAATGATATTGCGGCCTACCCGCAATATATGGAAGGTTGTAAAGGCGCTGAAATACTGGAGAAAAGCGAGCACGAAGTGGTGGCTCGCCTGGACTTAAGCAAGGCGGGTATTAGCCACAGCTTTGTGACTCGCAATAAGCTAACGCCACCTGAGTCTATGACCATGGCGTTGGAAGAGGGGCCTTTTAGCCGTTTGCAGGGCGAGTGGCGCTTTCAGGTGTTGGCGGAAGATGCCTGTAAGGTGTCTTTACAGTTGGATTTTGAATTTAGCAGCAAACTGATAGGTATGGCTGCCGGGAAGTGGTTTGAATCAGTGGCCAATCAACTGGTGGATGGTTTGGTGCAGCGGGCACAGGTTGTTTACGGTTAATTATTTGTGCCCTGCAAATGAAGTGAGAGAAGTATGTCTGATATAGAAATGATCACAGTCGAAGTGGCCTATGCGCTGCCTGACAAACAAAAAATTATTGAGCTACTGGTCAAGCCTGGTACCACGGCCTTGCAGGCGGTTAAGCAGTCGGGGATTGATAAGGAGTTCCCGGAAATCGATGTGGAAAATGCCAAGATGGGTATCTTTGGTCAGGCGCTGGGTACCAAAGGTTTGAAAAAAGCCCATGAGCACGAGCTGCAATCTGGTGATAGGGTCGAAATCTATCGCCCACTGATTTCTGATCCGAAAGAGGTCCGACGCAAGCGTGCCGAAAAGGCAAAGGCCAAGAAAGACTGATGTGTGAGTGTGCCACCCAGGAGTGGGTGGCATCAGGAAGGATTATTCCGCTGCAGAGCCCAGCGCACTGGAAGGGACAAAGTCGCCACTGAAGTGAGACAGCTTGTCTTCCTTAAAGTAGATGGATACACGCTCTTTGGTGACATCGCCGTTGGGGGCGATCATGCTGTAGAAGTAATCCCAGCGATCAGGGCTAAAGGTATCTTCGATCAGAGGATTGCCCATAACATAGCGTACCTGGCGGCGAGTCATGCCGGGTTTCAGCTGGTCAATCATGTCCTGGGTGACGATATTACCCTGCTGGATGGCGATTTTATGAACACCGGGAAACTGGAAGTATTGGCATCCGGCGAGAAGACCTAGTAATAGTGTGGCCATTAGCAGGCGACAGGCTTTTTGCATAGCAGGGGTTCCACAACGTAAAGTGAACGGGGATAATACCCGAACTTCAATCCAACTGAGAAGACTCTGAGGCGAAAATGGCCGTTGAAAATCAGGAACTGCGCAAGGCTGGCTTAAAGGTAACCCTGCCGCGGGTAAAAATCCTCCAAATCTTGGAAAGCAATGAGCAGCATCATCTAAGTGCAGAAGATGTCTACAAACTGCTGATGGAGGCCGGTGAGGACGTCGGTTTAGCGACGGTTTACCGCGTATTGACGCAATTTGAAGCTGCAGGCTTGGTGGTGCGCCACAACTTCGATGGTGGTCACTCGGTATTTGAGCTGGATCGTGGCGAACATCACGACCATATGGTGTGTGTGGAAACCGGTCAGGTAATGGAATTCCACAACGATGAGATCGAAGCGCTGCAAGAGAAGATTGCCGCAGACAACGGTTACGAGCTAACCGGTCACAGCCTGGTTCTGTACGTTAAGCCCAAAGCTTAAGCCAAGCTTGTAACCTGTCTTGCTGGGTGTCGGCGTCCGTCGACACCTGCTATTATCCCCGTCGAGAGAAATCCTAAAACAATAATAAGCAGTATGTAAGGTGGTTAGAGATGAGCGACGAAAAGCCCGCAGCTAAACCCAAGCAGCAAATAGACCTTAACCTTGTTCAGGTTCTGGATTTGGGCTGTGGCATTATGCATCAGGCCTTTATTAAGCAGCCTGCCGATAAGGCAAAAGCGCTGTTAAAAGATCTCAAGAATGGCAAGGCGGTCAAGCTGGGTGCTATTACCCTGACGCCTAAAAATGTCGATGGCCAACCGATTGAAGGTCAGGGCCATGAGCTGCCTTTGAAGTTGGCGCTGGATTACAGTGAATTTGTCGGCCCCTTTGGTTTCCCCGTGTTTCTCGATGCGTTAAAAGCGATGTTGGCCCGTATTGGCCAGACGCTACGTGAGAAGAAGGATCTGAATTTACTGACCAATAACGAGCAAGGTTCTGTCTTGGTTCATCAGCCAGGCGTGATTCAAGTGAATGGCCAATACAATGTGATGGTTGTTGCTATTGAGCCAGGTAAAAACAAAGAGATTACCCTGCGTTTGATGTTTGTTGATCCCGAGCAGTACGAGCAGTTAAAACAGTCTGACGACGCTTAATAGCAGGCTGAAAATACGAAGGGGTCTGACCCTGCGGGTCAGACCCCATTTTATTTAGACCCCTTTTCTTTATACTGCTTCGGCCATTTCACGAGCATGCGCTAAAGACTGTTCAGTAATCTTGGCCCCGCCCATCATCCGCGCAATCTCTTCAATACGACTATCGCCAACCAGTGGCACCAGGGTCGACTGGGTCGATTTTTTATCGCTTTCTTTACTGACCTGTAAATGCTGATGGGCCTTGCTGGCCACCTGCGCCAAGTGCGTCACGCAGATCACCTGACCCTGATCACCCAGCTGGCGCAACAGCTGGCCCACCACATCGCCGGTGGCACCGCCAATACCCACATCCACCTCATCAAATACCAGTGTCGGAATAGTGGAGCTGCGTGCGGTGATCACCTGAATCGCCAGGCTTACCCGTGACAGCTCTCCGCCCGAGGCGACCTTGGCCAATGGGCGTGGTGGTTGGCCGGGGTTGGTGCTGATCAAGAATTCAATATCGTCCAGGCCGTGGCTGCTGGTGCGTTCAGTGTCGGTATTACAGGCGACTTCGAGCAGGGCGTTTTTCATGGCCAGGGCTTGCAGTTGTTCGTTGATCTCCTGGCTGAGCTGTTTGGCCGCTTTACCGCGTTTTTTCGACAGTTTGGTGGCCAGTTGATGGTAGTTGGCGAGGGCGTCGTTGACCTGCTGCTCCAGTTCTTCCAGTTTGGCGTCGCCACCACTGAGTTGCTGCAATTCTTCACTGAGGTTCTGGTGTAGCTCTATCAGCTCTTCCGGTTGTACCCGGTGTTTACGGGCAATCTCGTAACAGCTCGACAGGCGTTCTTCGACAGTCTGCAGGCGCTCGGGGTCCAGCTCAAAGCCATCAATATGGGTATCCAGTTCACGTTGGGCTTCCTGGGCCTGAATCTGGGCACTAATCAATAGTTGCTCGGTTTCCAGCAGGTGGCCGGTTTTCTCGGGCATTTCGCTGAGTAGGTGTAATGCCTTGTTAAAGGCTTCCAATAAGCCGTATTGCTCGTCAGTG
Organism: Maricurvus nonylphenolicus; assembly: GCF_042854845.1. Classification (GTDB taxonomy): domain Bacteria; phylum Pseudomonadota; class Gammaproteobacteria; order Pseudomonadales; family Cellvibrionaceae; genus Maricurvus; species Maricurvus nonylphenolicus. The sequence continues at coordinate 457,075 of NZ_AP031498.1, forward strand.
CACAGCTCGGAGAGCTGCTGACTATTACGTAAAATGGTGTCGGCATTGGCCAGGCGTTTTTGCTCGCTTTCCAGCTCGGCAATTTCACCTTCGTTGAGGTCTAGCAGGTCGAGCTCTTCTACTTGATAGCTCAGCAGCTGGAAGCGGGCGCTCATCTCTTCGGAGTTATCCCGCAGCAGGGTGAACTGCTGTTGTAACTGTTGCCATTGGTTGTGGGCCTGGCTGACCTGTGTGGCCAGTTCCTGCAGTTGGCCAAACTCATCCAGCAGGCGCCGATGGTTATCTTTCTTGAGTAGGGATTGGTGGGCGTGCTGGCTGTGAATATCCAACAGGCGTTCACCCAGGCCTTTCAGTTGCTGCAGGGTGGCGGGGTGGCCGTTGATATAGGCCCGCGAGCGGCCTTCGGTGGTCACCGTGCGGCGCAACAGGCACTCATCATCAATCTTCAGGTCGTGTTCTACCAGCCACTCGTGAGCGGCGGGAATGGTGCTGATATCAAAGCTGGCGTGAATATCTGCACGCTCGGCGCCGGTGCGTACACGATCTGGGTCGGCTCTATCACCCAGGGCCAGGCCTAGGGCATCGAGCAAAATGGATTTACCGGCACCGGTTTCACCGGTAATCGCTGTCATGCCCGGGGCGATTTCCAGCTCCAGGGATTCCACCAGGGTGAAGTTACTAACACTGAGATGAGTAAGCATGGGCCCGCCATCCATTGAAAGTTATATTTATGTGGTTATTTATACAGTAGTCTGTCTGGATGTCCAGTATTTTTACGATATGGATGCTTTTTCCACAACTTTTACGGGGTTTGACCTCTTGAATGCCCGCCGACTGGCCCCATATACCCCTTCAAGTAAATTAAAGATCCTGGCCGTTGACCGGCCAATTGAAGCAAATAGCGGAGAAACACGTGTCCAACGAAGAGCAGACCACCCCTGAAGTTGAAGAGAATCTGGAAACCTCTACTGAAGCTGAAGCGCCAGAAGCTGAGGCGACCAATGCCCCTGAGGGCGGTGATCTGCAGGCGCAGGTTGAATCCCTGACCGAAGAGCTGGCGACAGCCAAAGATCAGGCTGTTCGTGCCCAGGCTGAGGTGCAGAATGTACGTCGTCGTGCCGAGCAGGATGTTGAGAAGGCTCACAAGTTCGGTCAGGAAAAACTGGTCAATGACCTGTTGCCGATTATCGATAACCTGGAGCGCGCGCTGGAAAACATCAATGCCGATGACGAGGCGGTAAAAGCGGTTATCGAAGGTGTTGAACTGACCTTGAAGTCCTTCCAGGACACTCTGGCCCGCCACAACGTTGAAGCCATTAACCCGGTAGGCGAGCCGTTTGACCCGCAGCTGCATCAGGCGATGTCCATGGTGGAAAGCCCGGATGCCGAGCCTAACACGGTGCTGAATGTGTTCCAGAAGGGCTACAGCTTGCACGGTCGTCTGGTGCGCCCGGCGATGGTTGTAGTTGCGAAAGCGCCAGCGTAAGGCAAACGCTTAAAAAATCAGGCGCAGGGGTTGAAAATCAAACAACTGCGCCAATATAGAAATCAACAGCTCGAAAAGAGCCTTAAACAGTTAAATTCAAGGCGTGGGTTCAGCCAAATCATGGCGGCCTTAAGCCTTAAGTGAAGATAAGAGATCGGAGATTCCAATGGGCAAGATTATCGGTATTGACCTCGGCACCACAAACTCCTGTGTGTCTGTGCTGGAAGGTGAAAAAAGCAAAGTGATTGAGAACGCTGAGGGTGATCGTACTACGCCTTCCATCGTTGCTTTTACCGATGATGGCGAGATCCTGGTAGGCCAGAGCGCCAAGCGTCAGTCAGTAACCAACCCTGACAACACCCTGTTTGCAGTTAAGCGTCTGATCGGCCGTAAGTTCCAGGACGACGTGGTACAGAAAGATATCTCCATGGTGCCTTACAAAATTGTTGCCGCCGACAATGGCGATGCCTGGGTTGAAGCCAAGGGCGACAAGAAGGCACCACCTCAGATCTCTGCTGAAGTTCTGAAGAAAATGAAAAAGACTGCTGAGGATTACCTGGGCGAGTCTGTAACCGAAGCGGTAATTACCGTTCCTGCTTACTTTAACGACTCTCAGCGTCAGGCGACCAAAGACGCCGGTAAGATCGCGGGTCTGGATGTAAAACGTATTATCAACGAGCCAACCGCTGCGGCACTGGCCTACGGTATGGACAAAGCCAAGGGCGACCACACCGTTGCGGTATACGACCTGGGTGGTGGTACCTTCGATATCTCCATTATCGAAATTGCTGACGTCGACGGTGAGCACCAGTTTGAAGTGCTGTCCACCAACGGTGACACCTTCCTGGGTGGTGAAGATTTCGACTTGCGTCTGATCGAATATCTGGCAGACGAATTCAAGAAAGAAAATGGCATCGATCTGCACAATGATCCGCTGGCTCTGCAGCGTCTGAAAGAAGCTGCTGAAAAAGCCAAGATCGAGCTGTCTTCTGCTCAGCAAACCGAAGTGAACCTGCCGTACATCACCGCTGATGCAACCGGTCCTAAGCACCTGGTTGTTAAGATGACTCGCGCCAAACTGGAGTCTCTGGTTGAAGAGTTGGTTGCCCGCTCTCTGGAGCCAATGAAAACTGCACTGAAAGATGCTGATCTGTCTGTTAGCGACATCGACGATGTCATTCTGGTAGGTGGTCAAACCCGTATGCCGCTGGTTCAGGAAAAAGTGGCTGAGTTCTTCGGTAAAGAAGCGCGTAAAGATGTAAACCCTGATGAAGCGGTTGCCATGGGTGCTGCCATTCAAGGTGCGGTACTGGCTGGTGACGTCAAAGACGTGCTGCTGCTGGACGTATCGCCTCTGACTCTGGGTATCGAAACCATGGGTGGCGTTGCTACACCGCTGATCGAGAAAAACACCACGATTCCTACCAAGAAGTCTCAGGTGTTCTCAACCGCAGAAGACAATCAGTCTGCTGTTACCATTCACGTTGTACAGGGTGAGCGTAAGCAGGCGGCACAAAACAAATCACTGGGTCGTTTCGATCTGAGTGAGATTCCACCGGCGCCACGTGGCATGCCTCAAATTGAGGTTACCTTCGATATTGATGCCAACGGTATTCTGAATGTTGGTGCTAAAGACAAGGCTACCGGTAAAGAGCAGTCCATCGTTATTAAGGCTAACTCTGGTCTGAGCGATGACGAGATCGATGCAATGGTACGTGACGCCGAAGCTAATGCCGAAGCCGATAAGGCCTTCGAGGAGCTGGTTGCTGCCCGTAACACACTCGATGGTCTGATTGGTGCAACCAAAAAGACCTTGGAAGAAGCTGGCGATAAAGCGACTGAAGAAGAGAAAACCGCAATCAATGCAGCCCTGACCGAAGCAGAAGAAGCTGTGAAAGGTGACGACAAAGCTGCAATGGAAGCTGCAACCACCAAACTGACTGAAGCCTCCAGCGGCCTGGCGCAAAAGATGTATGCCGAGCAAGCTGAAGCAGCCCAAGCGCAAGGTGGTGCCGAGCAGGCAGAGCCTGAGCAAGGTGCTGGCGCTGAAGAGGGTGTGGTTGACGCCGAGTTTGAAGAAGTAAAAGACGATAAGTAAGTTCGATGTTCGATGTATTGATGTTGGTTAAATTGAGTTGAGTATTACACGGCTCAGCCAGCATCAATCCACTGACTTCTAACTTATACGCGGGCATGTCCCGCGTTTTAACGTATTAAGAAAGACGAAAAAACGAATTTACTGAGCCAGTAGCTGACTTATGTCCAAACGTGATTATTACGACGTCCTGGGTGTTGCCAAGGATGTGTCCGACAAGGATTTGAAAAAAGCCTATCGCCGTGTGGCGATGAAATACCACCCGGACCGTAACCCTGACGATCAGGAAGCCGAAGAGAAATTCAAAGAGGCCAATGAGGCCTACGAGATTCTGTCGGACGCTGAAAAACGTGCGGCCTACGATCAGTTTGGTCACGCTGGTGTTGATGGCCAGGGTATGGGCGGCGGCGCTGGTGCCGGTGGCTTTGGTAACTTCAGTGATATTTTCGGTGATGTCTTCGGTGACATCTTCGGTGGCGGAGGCGGCGGTGGACGCGGCCGCGGTGGTCCGGCTCGTGGCGCAGATCTACGCTACACCCTTGATCTGAGTCTGGAAGACGCTGTTAAGGGTACCACTGTAAAAATTCGTGTACCTACGCTGGTTAGTTGTGGCACGTGTGATGGTTCCGGTGCAAAACCTGGAACATCCCCACAAACCTGTACCACCTGTGGCGGTGTGGGCCAGGTGCGCATGCAGCAGGGTTTCTTCTCGGTGCAGCAAACCTGTCCAAACTGTCGTGGCAAGGGAAGCATCATTACCGATCCGTGCCGTGACTGTCACGGCCAAGGCCGCATAGAAGAAACCAAAACCCTGTCGGTAAAAGTACCTGCGGGTGTTGATACCGGAGACCGCATTCGTCTGGCGGGTGAAGGTGAAGCTGGGGCCGATGGTGGGCCCGCCGGTGATCTCTATGTACAGGTGTCTGTGCAAGAGCATGAGATCTTCCAGCGCGAAGGTAAAAACCTTTACTGCGAAGTGCCAATCAGTTTTGTCGATGCTGCTTTGGGCGGCGAACTGGATGTGCCGACCCTCGATGGTCGCGTAAAGCTCAAAGTGCCTAGCGAAACTCAAACCGGCAAACTGTTCCGTTTACGAGGCAAAGGCGTAACGCCTGTGCGCGGTGGCAATACTGGTGATTTGTTGTGCCGTGTGATTGTCGAGACCCCGGTCAACCTCAGCAACAAACAAAAAGAGCTGTTGCGCGAGTTTCAGGGTACTATGAAGGGCGACAAAAATTCCCCCAAGCAGGATAGCTGGTTTGAGGGTATGAAGAACTTCTTTGGCGATATGAAAATTTAAGTTAGCGGCTGAGCCTCTAACGAAGACATGGAAAATTAAATGACCGTAAGAATCGCAGTGACTGGTGCCGCCGGTCGTATGGGGAAAACCTTAATTGAAGCTGTTGCCCTGGCAGAAGGTGCCGAGCTTACTGCCGCGCTGGAGCGTCCGGACAGCTCTTTAATTGGTGCTGATGCTGGTGAGCTGGCTGGCCTGGGTAAAAATGGTGTTGCCGTTGCTGGCGACATCAATGATGTGATTGATGATTTTGATGTGCTGATCGACTTTACTGCTCCGGTGGCAACGCTTGCGAATGCGGCGGCGTGCGCAGCCAAGGGTAAAAAGATCGTTATCGGCACTACGGGTTTTACCCCTGAGCAGGAAACTGAGTTGCTGGCGAATCAGCAGCAGACCGCGTTGTGTAAGGCTGCGAATTTCAGTACCGGCGTTAACGTTTGCTTGAAGCTGTTAAAGCAGGCCGCAGAGACCCTGGGCGATGATTACGATATCGAAATCTACGAAGCGCACCATCGTCACAAGGTCGATGCCCCATCCGGTACTGCGTTGGCCATGGGTGAAGCTGTTGCTGAAGGCGTTAACCGCAATCTGCGCGAAGTGGCTATCTATGGCCGCGAAGGTCAGACCGGTGCTCGCGAGCGTGAAACCATAGGTTTTGCCACGGTGCGTGGTGGTGATGTGGTAGGTGATCACACGGTAATGTTTATGGCTGATGGTGAGCGCGTTGAGATTACCCACAAGGCGTCCAGCCGTATGTCGTTTGCCCGTGGTGCCGTACGTGCGGCTACCTGGTTGGCAGCTAAAGATTCAGGTTTATTCGATATGCAGGATGTTCTAGCTTTGCGCTAATCCATACCTAAATAGCCTAAGAAACCCGCATATTCCGTATGGATGTGCGGGTTTTTTTATGTTTTTATGGTGGGCCTATGTTGAGTTTGACGCCAAACCGCTGTGGAAACTATGGCTTGTGGGATCATGGAACTTAGAAGCAATGGTTGTTAAACAAACTCAGGGGTCTATGCTGGAGTGTGAGACCCTGGAGTTCTGCAGTCTTTGGGAGGCTGTCTGTTATGGCATAGGAAAAGGGCTGGAGAATAATAATGAGAATAACCTCATGGCTCGCAGGGGGGCGTACCCTGGGGCTGTCGTTGAGTGTATTACTGAGTATCTTGCAGGTGGCCATGGTAGAGGCTCGAGCAGGGGTCGCTGATACTCAGGAAGGCCGCGAAATCATTGGGCACTATATTTACTACTTTGCGCGTAATGTTGATTGGCCGGAGACTGTCTTCAAGTCCTCCGGTTCACCATTTTGGGTGTGCATGGTTGGTAAAGAATCTCTGGGGTTGGAGGTAAGTAAGCGCTTGCAGAAGGGGCGAGTAGGTCGACACAGAATTCGGCTAAAGCACTTCAACCTGGATCAGCTTGGTGGGTTGCGGCAGTGTCAGATAGTTTTTATTGATGAAACACACGCACATACCATTAAAGAAATTATTAAACCGCTCGATAACCTTCCTATATTGACTGTGAGTGACGCAGAAGGATTTGCCGCCCAGGGAGGCATGGTTGGCTTTGTTGGGCGCGGAAAGCAGGTAGCCATGCAGTTGAATCGCACGGTCATAGAGCGAGCCCAGTTAAAGCTGGGAGCCTTATTACAATAGTAAGGGTGCAAGGTAGCGGAACCTGCAGTGTAAGTATCCATATTCCTGTCGGTGTCAATTGAGTGATGCCAGAAGGTACGCCCGTCAAGGGTGGCAGCGAATAACAAAAAAACAGTCGGATGAAATGTTATGGGTAGTTTGTCTTTAAAGTGGAAAGTTCTTCTCGGGGTGACGGTAACCAGTATTTTTGCGGTTATTGTTTCAAGCATCGTCTCTGTAAATATGGAGATCGGGCGGCTTAATCAGGCCATCTCTAAGGATTCGGTCACTTTGGCTCGAATTGTGGGGGGCAGCACCGCCGGAGCCATGGCCTTTGGGGATAAGGCATCGGCAGGTGATACGCTCAAGACGCTTTCCAACAGTGCCCGTATTGAAGGTGCGGTGATCTATGGTGAAAGTGGTCGCCCCTTCGTGTGGTACAAGCGTGGACAGCAGGGTGGTGGTTCCCTGCCAGCAGGCTTCCCCAGTAATGCTGAATCTCAAAAGCTCAATGTTGATGATAAATACCTGACTTTGTTCGAGCCTATCAAGGCGGATGGAGCCAAGGTGGGTACCATCTATATGAAGGTCGACCTTAAAGAGCTGGAAGAGGCGACCAGCAGTGCCGTGTGGAGTTCAGTCGCCACCGTGTTGGTGATCAGTGCCCTGGCAGCGGCTATCTCCTTTGTGATTCAGGCCGGCATCGTTAAGCCTATCAATGCGGTGGTTGAAGCGCTGAAGGATATTGCCGAGGGTGAGGGGGATCTTACTCGTCGCCTGCCCGTGAATACCGAAGATGAAGTGGGGCAGTTGTCGCGCTGGTTTAACACCTTTATTGAGAAAGTGCACACAATCATTGGTGACTTCTCGGTGACCTCTACCGATCTGAATGATAATGCCGACAAGCTATCCGATACCGCCAAGGAAACCGAGCGCGGAGTGGTAAGTCAACAATCCGAAATTCAGCAAGTGGTTACCGCAGTACGAGAAATGGCTGCTGTGGTTGAGGATGTTGCCCACAATGTCGCTCAGACCGCAGATAATGCCGAGCAAGCCGACGCTGAAGCTAAGAGCGGTAAGTTGGTGGTTACTGACACCATGGCGCAAATCGAAAGCCTGGCTACCGATATTAATGAGGCGGCTGAGGTGATTGAGCGTCTGCGTCAGGAGACGGTGAATATCGGTTCGGTACTGGATGTGATTCGCGGTATTGCCGAGCAAACCAACCTGCTGGCCTTGAACGCCGCGATTGAGGCGGCACGTGCCGGTGAGCAGGGTCGAGGGTTTGCGGTTGTAGCGGATGAGGTTCGTACTCTGGCTTCTCGTACCCAAAGCTCCACCCAGGAAATTCACGAGATGATTGAGCGCCTGCAGTCCGGTGCTCAGGAAGCGGTATCCATGATGGAGAAGGGCACGGCGCAGGCTAGCGAGTCTGTGGCCAAGGCCGCGGATGCCAGTCGTTCGCTGGAAGCTATTACCGAAGGTGTGAGTTCCATTAAGGATAAGACCAACCAGATCGCCAGCGCCTCGGAAGAGCAGAGTGCCGCAACCCGCGAGATGGAGCACAATATGAACAATATTGCCGATGTGGCCCGTCAGACCTCAGAGGGGTCTGTGGAAATCGCGTCCAGCACTGCGCAGTTGGCTAATATGGCCTCCAGCATGGCGAGCATTGTTCGTCAGTTCAAACTCTAAGGCCTTATGTCACGTAGGGTTATGGCAAAAAAAGTGGTGGGTGGCTTGTTTGATTTATGGACAGGCACCCCCTCCTTCCAGTAGAATGCCGCGTTAGATCGAACTTGGCCAAAGCCGCGACAGCCTACTACACTGATGATGATCAAATTCAGTGGTAGCGAATAGGTAGCGAGTAGAAAAGGTCGTTATAGCGAATTGATAAAAAGCGAGATGGGACGTAGTTTTTCATCTCGCTTTTTTGCGACTTGCGACCGGGTAAATTCCAGCAAACTTTCTGAAAAACGTGCCTCGTGCATGCGGTTTCGCTCGGTCTAAAGATAGAGAATTTTGATTTTTGTTTACATCCGCCACCCTTAGGAGGTTGACTTGACTACAGGTGCTCATCGCCCCGCCATTCTGGTTCTTGCAGACGGCAGCATCTTTCGAGGCACGGCCATTGGTGCCGACGGACAATCCGTCGGTGAAGTGGTCTTTAATACCGCCATTACAGGCTATCAGGAGATCCTGACCGATCCCTCATACGCCCAACAGATCGTAACCCTGACCTACCCTCACATTGGTAATGTGGGCACTAACAGCGAAGATGAAGAGTGTGATCGCATCTGGGCTAAAGGGTTGGTGATTCGCGATCTGCCATTACTGTCCAGTAACTTCCGAGATGAGCAGTCTCTGGATCAATACCTGAAGGATCGCAATATCCTCGGTATTGCCGATATTGATACCCGTCGTCTGACCCGTATCCTGCGCGATAAGGGAGCGCAGAATGGCTGCATTATGGCCGGTGAGGTTGACGATGCTAAGGCGCTGGAAGCCGCTAAAGCCTTTGGTGGTTTGAAAGGCCTTGATCTGGCCAAAGAGGTCACCACCCAAGAGACCTATAAGTGGACTCAAGGTAGCTGGCAGCTGGGTAAGGGGCACGTTGAGCAAACTGACTTTACATTTAAAGTCGTCGCCTACGATTTCGGTGTGAAGCGCAACATTCTTCGCATGTTGGCCGATCGCGGTTGTGAGCTGACCGTTGTGCCTGCTAAGACGCCTGCGTCTGAAGTGCTGGCTATGAATCCGGACGGTGTTTTCCTGTCCAATGGTCCTGGCGATCCCGAGCCGTGCGACTACGCTATTGCCGCGATCAAAGAGATCCTGGAAACCGATATTCCGGTATTCGGTATCTGCCTGGGTCACCAGTTGTTGGCGTTGGCCAGTGGCGCGCAGACCGTAAAAATGAAATTCGGTCATCACGGTGGTAACCACCCGGTACAAAACGTAGACGATGGCACTGTGCTGATTACCAGTCAGAACCACGGTTTTGCTGCTGACGAAAGCAGTCTGCCGGACAACCTGCGTGTGACTCACAAATCTTTGTTCGATGGATCTCTGCAGGGTATTCACCGCACCGACAAACCAGCGTTCAGCTTCCAGGGTCACCCTGAAGCCAGCCCTGGTCCGCACGATGCGGCGCCTTTGTTTGACCACTTCATCGAATTGATGCAAGCCCGTAAATAACTACACAAGCGTATAGCGAAAGACAGAGCTAACAATGCCAAAAAGAACAGACATAGAAAGTATTCTTATCCTGGGTGCGGGCCCGATCGTAATCGGCCAGGCCTGTGAATTTGACTACTCCGGTGCTCAGGCCTGTAAGGCACTGCGCGAAGAGGGTTACCGGGTCATCCTGGTGAACTCCAACCCGGCAACTATCATGACCGATCCGGCCATGGCTGATGCCACTTACATCGAGCCGATCGAGTGGCAAACCGTTGCCAAGATCGTTGAGAAAGAGCGTCCGGATGTTATTTTGCCGACCATGGGTGGCCAGACCGCGTTGAACTGTGCGCTGGATCTGCACGATAACGGTGTACTGGAGAAGTACAACGTTGAGCTGATTGGTGCCAACCGTGATGCCATTCATATGGCTGAAGATCGCAACCTGTTTGATCAGGCCATGAAGCGTATCGGTTTGGAGTGTGCACGCGCTGAAATCGTTCACTCCATGGAAGAAGCCCTGGAAGTGCCGAAGAAGTTCGGTTTCCCGGTGATTATTCGCCCGTCTTTCACTATGGGTGGTTCCGGTGGCGGTATCGCTTACAACTGGGAAGAGTTTGAAGAGATCTGTAACCGTGGTCTGGACCTGTCGCCAACCAACGAGCTGCTGATCGATGAATCTCTGCTGGGTTGGAAAGAGTACGAGATGGAAGTTGTGCGTGATAAAAACGACAACTGCATCATCGTGTGTTCGATTGAAAACTTTGACCCCATGGGTGTGCACACCGGTGATTCCATCACTGTGGCGCCAGCACAAACCCTGACCGATAAAGAATTACAAATCATGCGTAACGCCTCGCTGGCGGTACTGCGTGAAATCGGCGTAGAAACCGGTGGTTCTAACGTGCAGTTTGCGGTGAACCCGGACAATGGTCGTTTAGTTGTTATCGAAATGAACCCGCGTGTATCGCGTTCATCTGCACTGGCTTCAAAGGCGACTGGTTTCCCGATTGCCAAAATCGCCGCCAAGCTGGCCGTGGGTTACACCTTGGATGAGCTGCAGAACGATATTACCGGTGGCGCAACCCCGGCTTCGTTCGAGCCTTCCATTGATTATGTTGTTACCAAGATTCCTCGCTTCACCTTTGAAAAATTTGGTGATGCCGATGCCCGCCTGACCACCCAGATGAAATCTGTGGGTGAAGTGATGGCGATTGGTCGTAACTTCCAGGAATCTCTGCAAAAAGCCCTGCGTGGTTTGGAAGTAGGTTCTGCCGGTTTCGAGCCGATTGTTGATCGGAGTAGCGACGACGCCATGGCGCGTATCCGTCGTGATCTTTCCACCCCGGGTGCTGAGCGTATCTGGTATGTGGCCGATGCTTTCCGTGCAGGCATGAGCGTTGATGAAGCGTTTGATGCATCTAAGATTGATCGTTGGTTCCTGGTGCAAATCAAAGAGCTGATGGATATCGAGGCCTCTCTGGCTTCCAAGCCTTTGACTGACCTGGATGCCGACACACTGTTCCGCTTAAAGCGTAAAGGCTTCTCCGATAAGCGTTTGAGTGAGCTGCTGGGTGTTAGCGAAAAGACTGTGCGTCATCACCGTCAGAAACTGGATATTCGTCCGGTCTACAAGCGTGTTGATACCTGTGCGGCAGAATTCTCCACCTCTACGGCTTACATGTACTCAACCTATGAAGAAGAGTGTGAGGCCAACCCAAGTGAGCGTGAAAAAATTATCGTTCTGGGTGGTGGTCCTAACCGTATTGGTCAGGGTATCGAGTTCGATTACTGCTGTGTGCACGCCGCCCTTGCTGCTCGTGAAGATGGCTTCGAAGCCATCATGGTGAACTGTAACCCTGAAACGGTTTCCACCGATTACGATACGTCTGATCGCCTGTTCTTCGAGCCGGTAACCCTGGAAGACGTACTGGAAATTGTTCATAAAGAAAAACCCAAAGGCGTTATCGTTCAGTTCGGTGGTCAAACACCATTGAAGTTGGCCCGTGCCCTGGAAGCTGAAGGTGTGCCTATTATTGGTACCTCGCCAGAAGCGATTGACCGTGCTGAAGACCGTGAGCGTTTCCAGCAAATGCTGCACCGTCTGGAATTGAAGCAGCCGTCCAATGCGATTGTGCGTTCTACTGAAGAAGCAGTGCGTATGGCTGTTGAGGTGGGTTACCCGCTGGTTGTACGTCCATCCTATGTTCTGGGTGGACGCGCCATGGAAATCGTTTACAAGGAAGAAGAGCTGCGCACCTATATGCGTGAAGCGGTACAGGTATCTGATGATGCACCTGTGCTACTGGATCACTTCCTTAACAATGCGATCGAAGTTGATCTGGATGCGGTATCTGACGGTAAAGATGTGGTGATCGGTGCGATCATGCAGCACATCGAGCAGTGTGGTGTTCACTCCGGTGACTCAGCATGTTCTCTGCCGCCTTACTCTCTGCCTGAAGATGTGCAGGATAAAATGCGCGAGCAGGTGAAAAAAATGGCGCTGGAGCTGGGTGTAGTTGGTCTGATGAATACCCAGTTGGCTTATCAGGACGGCGAGATCTACGTGATCGAGGTTAACCCTCGCGCCTCGCGTACTGTGCCGTTTGTATCCAAGTGCATTGGTACGTCTCTGGCGAAAGTGGCGGCACGTTGTCAGGCGGGTAAAACGCTGGCTGAGCAGGGCTTCACCAAAGAGGTGGTGCCTGATTACTACAGTGTTAAAGAATCTGTATTCCCGTTTAATAAGTTCCCGGCGGTTGACCCGATTCTCGGTCCAGAGATGAAGTCTACCGGTGAGGTAATGGGTGTCGGTGATACTTTCGCTGAAGCTTATTCTAAAGCGCAGTTGGGTGCCGGTGATCGAATTCCTGAATCAGGTACTGCCTTTATCAGTGTTCGCGATAGCGACAAAGATGGTGTGGTTGCCGTAGGTAAGGAATTGGCAGATCTGGGCTTCAAGCTGGTAGCGACTCGCGGTACAGCTAGTGTGCTGAGCGAAGTTGGTCTGGATGTGACTACCGTTAATAAGGTTGCTGAAGGTCGTCCGCACATTGTTGATATGATGAAGAACGGTGAGATTGATATGGTGATCAATACCACCGAAGGCAAGCAGGCCATTAAAGACTCTGCGTCTATTCGTCGTAGTGCTGAGAATGGCGGTGTTTATTACACCACTACGTTGGCTGCCGCAGAAGCTATTTGCATGGCGCTGCGTTTCGGTAAGGAGCAGGATGTGCGTCGTCTGCAGGACTTGCACGGGAGAATTCACTAATGAATAAATTTCCAATGACTGTTGCCGGTGCGGAAAAGCTTCGCGAGGAGCTGGATGATCTGAAAAAGGTTCAGCGTCCACGTATCGTGCAGGCCATTGCCGAGGCTCGTGAGCACGGTGATCTAAAGGAAAACGCTGAATACCATGCTGCCCGTGAGCAGCAGGGTTTCTGCGAAGGTCGTATTCAGGAAATTGAAGGTAAGCTGAGCAATGCCCAGATCATTGATGTGACGACAATTCCGGAAGGTGAGAAGGTGATCTTCGGCTCTACCGTGATGATCATCAATGTCGACACCGATGAGGAAGTGACCTACAAGATTGTGGGTGATGATGAGGCTGACGTGAAGAACAATATGATCTCTGTTAGCTCGCCAATCGCGCGTGCGCTGATCGGCAAGTCTATTGGTGATGAGGTGGCTGTAACTACGCCTGGTGGTGAGGTTGCCTACGAAATTGATGATGTGAAATACGTCTAAGGCGTAATGGCATTATCGAGAAAAAGGCAGCTTCGGCTGCCTTTTTTCTTTTGAGCGCTTTCGACAAGTTCAATTGAGTGCATTCAACATTCCGCCGGGCGTCGAAACAGCGCATAGTAGGTGTCCAGTAATATTAAGTAATGACCGCAAGGCGACAGGCCTGAGCGGCGAGTTCCTGAGGAGAGATTGATGGATATTCAAGGTAAGGTTGTAGCGATTACCGGTGGTGGTCGTGGTATTGGTCGTTCGATTGCGGTGTACCTGGCTAACAGGGGCGCCAAGCTGGCTGTGCTGGACCTGGATGATGAGGCAATGGCCGAAACCGTTGCTCTGGTTGCTGAGGCAGGTTCTGAGGCGCGTGCCTATAACTGCAATGTTGCCGACGAAGAGACGGTAGTAAATACCTTTAATGCGATTGTGGCTGACTTTGGCGCTATCCATGGTGTGGTTAACAACGCCGGTATTCTGCGTGATGCTCAGTTGATCAAGGTGAAAGACGGTAAGGTGGTTAAGAAGATGTCTGCCGACCACTATAGCCTGGTGGTTGATGTACACATGAAGGGTGCTTTCCTGTGTGCTCGTGAGGCGGCTGCGCATATGGTTGAGTTGGGTGTGGAAGAGGGTGTTATTGTTAACATGTCCTCCATTGCTTATCACGGTAACTTCGGTCAGACCAACTACTCTGCCGCGAAGGCCGGTATTGTGGCTCAGAGCCGTGTATGGGCTAAAGAGTTGGGTAAGTACAATATCCGTTCTATGGCGATTGCCCCGGGTACTATTGAGACCGAGCTGCTGCGCTCTATGCCTGAGGATGCGCTGAATATGATTGCTGGTGCGGTACCGCTGAAGCGTATTGGCGATGTAAGTAACATTGCCCAGACTGTTGTGCAGATTTTCGAGAATGATTACCTGTCTGGTGATGTGATTGAGGTTTCTGGTGGTATGGGGCTGTAAGACTTTATATTCCCAGTGATTTGAAAAGCCCGCCTCTTTGTTGAGGCGGGCTTTTTGCGTTCTATGGCTGTGCTTTTAAATCCGGAGGCAGGCGGGGGAAGCTTCTCTTCGCGCCCATAAGCGGCAGGAAAAAGTCAGTGCTGCGCCAATGTTTTCAAAAGAGACGCTAAAAGCGCTCAGACAACCTCCGCGACTACCCTGACTTTTTCCGGTCGCTTAAGCATGGGCTGATTGCTGCGAGCAGCTTCCCCGCCTACCTCCTCACCTTTGTGCCAATATTTGGGGGTTGCAGGGTGGAGTAATCTTGAATATTATATTTTGCACAATCTAATTTTGCTAAATGTTAGGGTGAAGCTATGAGTGCGGTATTTGATTTTGAGGCAGAAACCATTGCGGGCGAGAAATTACCGCTGGAGAACTACAAGGGTAAGGTGTTACTGGTGGTGAATACGGCCAGTAAGTGCGGTTTCACTCCTCAGTACAAGGGCTTGGAGGCTCTGTATCAGAAGTACAAGGATAAGGGCTTGGAGATCCTCGGCTTCCCATGTAACCAGTTTGGTAAGCAGGAGCCAGGTACGGCCAGTGATATCAGTGAATTCTGTGAGTTGAATTTTGGTGTAACCTTCCCGCTGTTTGCCAAGGTCGATGTTAATGGCGACAATGCGCACCCTCTGTTCAACCATCTAAAGCAGCAGGCGCCTGGCATTATGGGTACCAAGGGCATTAAGTGGAATTTCACCAAGTTCCTGGTCAATAAAGACGGTATGGTGGTTAAGCGTTTTGCACCTAAGGATAAGCCTGAGTCTCTCGAGGCGGCTGTTGAGGCCTTGTTGTAAGTAAGTGGTTGTAGTTTTTAAGTTATAGATAAAGCGAGCGAGTAATGGCGGCAGATAAGATTGATGAATCAGCAATCCTTTTGGATCAGCAGTTGTGTTTTATGCTGTATGCCGCCTCGCGCGCGATGACCAAGGCCTATCAGCCAATGCTAAAAGATTTGGGGATTACCTATCCTCAGTATCTGGTGTTGATGGTGATGTGGGAGTGGCATCAGTCAGGCGAAGAGGATCGTACGGTGAGTGCGCTGGGTCAGCGTTTGATGCTGGATTCCGGTACCTTGACGCCTTTGCTAAAGCGCTTGGAGGCATCTGGTCTGCTCACGCGTCAGCGCGATGAGATGGATGAGCGTCGTGTGTTGTTGCAGCTAACTGAAGAGGGGGTGGCCTTGCGAGCCAAGGCGTTAGTCTGGGTTAATGAGGGGCGGGAAGCCATGGATGAGGAAAATGGTTTGTCCCGTGAATCGGTTGCTGAGTTGCGTGAAGGTTTGCGCGGTTTTCTTAAAAAGATCTCTTAGGGTTCTCAAATACCCCATATTGAGCCTGTTGTTGCGGGTTGTTTCTGGATTTCCCTTCCGATCTCTGGGAAGATTCCAAACCTTTGATGGTTTGGGAATTCTGTAGTTCATGGTTTGCAGTGAAGCACTTTTAACAATCGACTTGGGCGCTATCCGTCGTAACTGGCAGCGCTTGCAGGATCGTATTGGGCCCAACTGTGTGTGTGCCGCTGTGGCCAAGGCTAATGCCTATGGTTTGGGTATTGAGCGAGTTGCGCCTGCGTTGTATGAGCAGGGTTGTCGTTTTTTCTTTGTAGCGACAGTTAATGAGGGCGTAAATCTGCGTCGTCTGTTATCGGTTGATGCCACTATCTTTGTGCTTGATGGTCTGCGTCCGGGCTTTGAATCCTATTGTCTGGAGTATCAGTTGCAGCCGGTGCTGTTCAGTCGTGCTCAGCTTGAGCGTTGGCATCAGGCGCAGAGCCATCTTGCTGAGCCGGCTCCCTGTGCCATTAAGTTTGATAGCGGTATGGGGCGTCTTGGTTTTAGTCAATCTGAGTTGCAAGCGCTACTGGATGAGCCTGAATTGTTGCAGGCGGTGCAGCCGCTTTGGTTTATCAGTCATTTGGCGTGCGCGGATGAGGTTGCTCACCCGCTTAATCAGCAGCAGTTACAGGTGTTTGAAGCGGCTCTATCGCAAGTGAAGCAGTTGTTGCCAAATATTAAGTCAACGCTGGCGAATTCCTCCGGTGTGTTTTTGGGACAGGAGTGGCATTTTGATTTGGTGCGTCCTGGTGCGGCTCTGTACGGTGTGAATCCTGTGCCGGGTAAAACGTCTCCGGTGGAGTCTGTGGTGTCACTACGTCTGCCGGTTGTGCAAATTCGTGAGGTGGAGGCCGGCGGCACGGTGGGATACGGTGCTGAGCATCAGTTGCAGCGTGCTTCGCGTTTGGCTGTGGTGCTGGGTGGTTATGCCGACGGTATTCATCGCGCTGTGGGTGGTTCAGGTGGTGCCGGCCGAGGTTGGCTGTCCGGTATTGAGGTGCCTGTGGTTGGGCGTGTATCTATGGATACTACGGTGTTTGATATTACCGCTGTGCCGGAAGATAAGTTGCCGCCGGAAGGTGAGGCCTATATTGAGTTGCTGGGTGAGCATCAGGGTGTGGATGATGTGGCCGTGGCGGCGGGTACGATAGGTTATGAAATATTAACCAGCTTGGGGGATCGCTATGAGCGATCCTATACCGATTGGGGCACCGATTGGGATACCGATTGTGGCAAAGATTAGGGTTTAGGAAAACAGAATGGATATGCAGGCGTTATTGTCATTGGTTGCCGATGGCGAGTTTCATTCCGGTAAAGATCTCGGCGATGTGTTGGGGGTGAGCCGCACGGCCGTCTGGAAGCATGCGCAAAAACTGGAAAGCCTTGGTCTCCATCTGGAATCGGTTAAGGGTAAGGGCTATCGCTTGCCGGGTGGTTTGGAATTGCTGTCGCGCGAAAAAATATTGGCTGGGGTTGATGCCAGTGCGAAGAGTTTGTTGTCTGAGTTGGACGTGTTGTCGACAATCGATTCAACCAATCAGCATGCGATGCAGCGAATAGAATCGCAGTCGAGTCATGGTTATGTGTGCTTGGCTGAGTATCAAACTGCAGGCCGTGGTCGTCGTGGGCGCACCTGGGTGAGCCCTTTTGGTAGTAATATTTATCTGTCAGCAGTGGCTGAATTTGAGGGCGGTGCAGCCGCGCTGGAGGGGTTGAGTTTGGCCGTCGGGGTTGCCCTGGTTCGCGCCCTAAAATCCTGTGGCGTGGAAGGTGTGCAGCTTAAATGGCCTAACGACCTGCTGTGGCAGGGGCGCAAGCTTGCGGGCATTTTGCTGGAGATGAGCGGTGATGTTGCCGGCCCATGTCAGGTTGTTGTTGGTGTGGGGTTGAATGTGACTATGCCGGAGCGCTCGGCAGAGGATATTGATCAGCCCTGGGTTGATGTGGCTTCGATAGTGCCCGATTACTCGCGCAATCAGTTGGTGGCGGCCATGCTGACAGAGCTGTTACCGTTGTTGGATAGTTTTCAGCAAACAGGTTTTGCCGCATATAAAGATGAGTGGGAGGCTATGCATGCTTACCAGAATTGCGATGTGCTAATTCAAACCATCAAAATGCATGAGCAGGGTGAGGCCATAGGTGTTACCGGTGTTGGTGCGCTCAGGGTGCTGGTTGATGGTGTCGAAAAACAGTTTAGCGGCGGCGAAGTGTCGCTGCGTAGTGTGCCATCTTAGTTGAGATCGACTAATGCGATTGGAATTGGATGCAGGTAATACGCGCGTAAAGTGGCGGCTGCTGTCGGGTGGTGACGCTGGGTTGGAAGAAGTAGTTGTACGCGGTGTATTTGCTCATGGCGGGCAATTTACCGATGTGCTGTGGCAGCAGATTGTTTTGCCGGATGCGATTGTGCCTGAATCTGTTTGTATTACCAGTGTGGCGGGTGATGCGCTTTTGCAGTCTCTCCTGCGCTATAGTGAAGCGCATTGGCGGCAGCCTTTGTCTGTTGCCTGTGTAACGCCTCAGCAGGCGGGAGTGAAGAATGCCTATGCCGATTGCTCGCGCTTGGGCGTGGATCGCTGGCTGGCAATACTGGCTGCATTTAATCGTAGGGCGGGTGCTCACTTGGTGATTGACTGTGGCAGTGCTGTGACGGTTGACCTGGTATCTGAAGCGGGTCAGCACCTTGGTGGTTATATTGTGCCCGGCTTGCAGTTGATGCGGCGGGCGCTGTTTAAAGATACCGATGCTGTTCAGGTGGCTGAGGGTGTTGTTAGTGGCGATTGTGGTCCGGGTCAAAATACAAATGAGGCGGTCAATCATGGTCTGCCGCTGATGGTAGCGGGCTTGGTTGCTGAGGCTAAATCGCGTTTGGCCAGCTTAAGTGGCGGGCCGATAAATATTTGGGTGACGGGTGGTGATGCCGAGAGGGTGTTGGCGTTGTTGCCGGAAGGTGCTGAATATTGTCAGGATTTGGTGTTGGATGGTTTGGCGTATTGCGCTTACAGGCAATAGGTGCAAAGTGCATGGAAAAGGGTGAAGCATAAATGCGAGGGATTTTTTGGGCGCTAGTGGTCATTAATATCGTGGCCGCTGGTTGGTTCTGGTGGGATGCTCAGCAGTCGTCTCAAGCTGTTGATTCGCCGACTAAGGTTTCGTCCGCTAAGGTTGCCTCAGTGAAGGTGGCGGGTGCTGGCAGCGGTGAGTCACTGGTATTGCTGGAAGAGTTGAAGGCGGCAAAGCTCGAAGAGATGGTGCGGGCTAAAGAGCGGCTACGTCTGGAGGCGGTTGAGCAGGTTGCTGGGACGGAGGAGGGATCTGAGCAGCAATTATGTACCCTGGTGGGGGCGTTTCCGGCTCTGCTTGAGGCTGAGTATTTTGTCGAACATCTGCGGGCCCTGGAGATAGCGGGTGCCGTGCAGCAGATGGAAGTGCCAGGGGAGAGCGCTTTTTGGGTGTATCTGCCTGCCGAGGTATCAAAGAAGAAGGCGTTGCGTTTGTTGCATGAGCTGCAGGGTAAGAAGATAGACAGCTATGTCATTCCGAAGGGCGATCTGGCTAATGGTATCTCCCTGGGCTTGTTCAGTTCGGTTGAGGCGGCTGAGACTCGACAGCAGGAGATAGTGGGGCAGGGCTATCCGGCCCAGGTTGAGGAGATGGAGCGCACTTACGAAGAGATTTGGGTGGTGCTGGAGCCTGTTGAGGCTGAAAAAATCGACGATGACCTGTGGAAAAAGTTACTGGATAAAGAAACTGCACTGGAGTTACGACAAAATTTCTGTCCAGGTGTTGCATCCGAATAAAAGTTTCCCTAGAATCGCGCCTCCACGTTAAGCGGTGGCCGAAATAGGCGACAGTTTGGTTGTGGTGTCGAGCTGGCGTAGCTCAGTTGGTAGAGCAGCTGACTTGTAATCAGCCGGTCGGGGGTTCAACTCCTCTCGCCAGCTCCATTTTCTCGACATTTGACTCGATGTTTATGTTGTAAGCATGTGTTTTTACTAAGAAAATCTTGGTGGCACTGTTGACAATTACGAGTCTGAGGCGGACAATGCCGCCTCGTTTGGCAGGGGTTCCCGAGTGGCCAAAGGGATCAGACTGTAAATCTGACGCGCAAGCTTCGGTGGTTCGAATCCACCCCCCTGCACCATTATTTAAAAGCGTATAGATGTTATCTGTACGTTATCTGGCAAGCCCAGTTGCAACGGGCGCTGTAAGCCGGGTGAATTCAGCGGGTATGGTACAATGGTAGAACCTCAGCCTTCCAAGCTGATGATGCGGGTTCGATTCCCGCTACCCGCTCCAGTTTCTGTTGTTACAAGGTATAGGTTGCAAGGTTAAAGTTGCAAGGCTAAGTCTTTAGTCAGAGATTGCTGGATTGGAGTTTTCGCTCTTGTAGCTCAGTTGGTAGAGCACACCCTTGGTAAGGGTGAGGTCAGCGGTTCAAATCCGCTCAAGAGCTCCACTATTCCGCCGCGATCGCCAGAATTGGTGTTCGCGGCTGTTTGTTGTTTGTAAGTTTTGTATTTGGTTGGTGTTAAGCACCTTTTTAATCACTTGCTTGGCTTGTTTCAGTTTGGGAGACGCTCGCAATGGCAAAAGAAACTTTTGAGCGGTCGAAGCCGCACGTAAACGTTGGTACCATCGGTCACGTTGACCACGGTAAAACTACTCTGACTGCGGCTCTGACCCGTGTATGTGCAGAAGTATGGGGCGGTGAGTCCGTTGCTTTCGACGGTATCGATAACGCACCAGAAGAGCGCGAGCGTGGTATTACCATTGCGACCTCTCACGTAGAGTACGATTCTCCGACTCGTCACTACGCTCACGTAGACTGCCCAGGACACGCCGACTACGTTAAGAACATGATTACCGGTGCTGCTCAGATGGACGGCGCTATCCTGGTATGTGGCGCGACTGACGGCCCAATGCCTCAGACCCGTGAACACATCCTGCTGTCTCGTCAGGTTGGTGTACCTTACATCGTTGTATTCCTGAACAAAGCTGACCTGCTGGCTGAAGACTGTGGCGGCGTTGATTCTGAAGAATACGCTGAGATGCTGGAACTGGTTGAAATGGAGCTGCGTGAGCTGCTGGACACTTACGAGTTCCCAGGCGACGACACTCCAATCATCCCGGGTTCTGCTCTGATGGCCCTGAACGGCGAAGACGACAACGAGCTGGGTACTTCTGCTGTTAAGAAGCTGGTTGAGACTCTGGACGAGTACATTCCTGAGCCAGAGCGTGCTATCGATGGTGACTTCATTATGCCAATCGAAGACGTATTCTCTATCCAGGGTCGTGGTACCGTTGTTACCGGTCGTGTTGAGCGCGGTATCGTTAAAGTGGGTGAGGAAATCGAAATCGTTGGTATCAAAGAGACCACGACTACTACCTGTACTGGTGTAGAGATGTTCCGCAAGCTGCTGGACGAAGGTCGTGCCGGTGAGAACGTTGGTGTTCTGCTGCGTGGTACCAAGCGTGACGAAGTTGAGCGTGGTCAGGTTCTGGCGAAGCCAGGTTCTATCACTCCTCACACCAAGTTCACCTCTGAGGTTTACGTACTGTCCAAAGAAGAAGGTGGTCGTCACACCCCGTTCTTCAAAGGCTACCGTCCACAGTTCTACTTCCGTACTACTGACGTAACTGGTGCTTGTGAGCTGCCAGAGGGCGTAGAGATGGTAATGCCAGGTGATAACATCCAGATGGAAGTTACCCTGATTGCTCCAATCGCCATGGACGAAGGTCTGCGCTTCGCAATCCGCGAAGGTGGCCGTACCGTTGGTGCTGGTGTTGTAGCTAAAATCGTCGAGTAATATTCGATGATTCGGTCGCTGGCTGCCGATAAGGCGGTCAGCAACCAAAATTTACAGGCCACTAGTTCAATTGGTAGAGCGTCGGTCTCCAAAACCGAAAGTTGGGGGTTCGAGTCCCTCGTGGCCTGCCATTTAAATCCTAAACACCCATTTTGATAGCTGAGGTCAGTTGAGCTCATGAATGCAAAGGTCGAAGCGCCGGAATTTCGCCTCGATGGCCTGAAATGGCTAGTGGCTACTGTGCTTGTAGCTGCAGGTGTTGTAGGTAATGCGTATTACTCTGATATTGCCCTGTTGTACCGCGTGTTGGCGCTGGTAGCAATTATGGGTGTGGCAGTAGTGGTCGCAGTGAATACTGCCAAAGGGCACGCCTTCTGGGAGCTGATGAAAGAAGCTCAGGTAGAAGTGCGTCGCGTTGTATGGCCAACCCGTCAGGAAGTGAATCAAACGACCTTGGTTGTTGTTGCGGTTGTGTTGGTTATGGCGGTTATTTTGTGGGGGCTGGACAGCTTGTTGGGCTGGTTAGCTTCTCTGATCATCGGCTAGAGGTGACGCATGGCTAAACGTTGGTATGTGGTACACGCCTACTCCGGTTACGAAAAAAAGGTCGCTGCAACGCTGAAAGAGCGTGTAGAGCTGCATGGTATGCAGGACCAGTTTGGCGAGATTCTTGTGCCAACCGAGGAAGTTGTGGAAATGCGTGGCGGACAGAAACGCAAGTCCGAGCGTAAGTTCTTCCCTGGCTATGTATTGGTGCAGATGGAGCTGAATGACGACTCATGGCATCTGGTTAAAGATACGCCACGAGTGATGGGCTTTATTGGTGGTAAGGCTGACAAGCCTGCGCCGATTACTGAGAAAGAGGCTGATGCAATTCTGCAGCGTGTCGATGATTCGACCGATAAGCCGAAGCCTAAGACTATCTTCGAGCCAGGTGAAATGGTTCGTGTTATCGATGGTCCTTTCAACGACTTCAACGGTGTTGTTGAGGAAGTTAACTACGAGAAGAGCCGCCTGCAGGTTGCAGTGCTGATCTTCGGCCGTTCTACTCCGGTAGAGCTGGAATTTGGGCAGGTTGAAAAGACCTAATTAAAGCCCGCATTTGACGATTTTTTGGCCTTCTTCTGCGTAAAAGTGGAAGAGGGCTTTCGCGTCTTTGCAAAATGTTGACTATAAATGGTCTGCAGGTTGCAAAGACAGGGGAGCCTAAGATCTCCGGCTGCGCCACAGCCTGAGGGAGGCGCTAACACCCAAATTGGGAGTAATCACTATGGCTAAGAAAGTTGAAGCTTATATTAAGCTGCAGGTGCCTGCTGGTCAGGCCAACCCAAGTCCCCCTGTAGGTCCAGCTCTGGGTCAGCACGGTGTGAATATCATGGAGTTCTGTAAAGCGTTTAACGCCCAGACTCAAGGCCTGGAAAACGGTGCGCCTGTACCTGTTGTAATCAGCGTATACAGCGACCGTAGCTTTACTTTTACCATGAAGACGCCTCCAGCGTCCTTCCTGCTGAAGAAAGCTGCTGGCATCAAGAGCGGTTCTGGCCGTCCTAACACTGAGAAGGTGGGTAAAGTTACCCGTGCTCAGTTGGAAGAAATTGCCACTGCCAAGCAACCTGACCTGACTGCTGCCGATATGGACGCAGCGGTACGTACTATTGCCGGTTCTGCCCGTGCAATGGGTCTGGAAACGGAAGGAGTTGTGTAACATGGCTAAATTATCTAAGCGCGCTCGCGCCTTTCAAGAGAAAGTTGACCGCACCAAGCAGTACAGCCTCGAAGACGCTGTTGCCCTGCTGAAAGAGCTGTCTACTGTTAAGTTCTCTGAGACCGTTGATGTATCTATCAACCTGGGTATCGATCCTCGTAAATCTGACCAGGCTGTTCGTGGTGCTACCACTCTGCCAAATGGTACCGGTAAAGACGTCCGCGTTGCGGTATTTACCCAGGGTGCTAATGCAGATGCCGCTAAAGAAGCTGGCGCTGATCTGGTAGGTATGGAAGATCTGGCTGAGCAAGTTAAAGCTGGCAACATGGACTTCGACGTTGTTGTTGCTGATCCTGCTGCTATGCGTGTTGTTGGTCAACTGGGTCAGATCCTGGGTCCACGTGGCCTGATGCCTAACCCTAAAACCGGCACTGTAACACCAGACGTTGCAACTGCTGTTAAGAATGCCAAGGCTGGTCAGGTGCGTTTCCGTGCTGACAAAGGTGGCATCATCCACGGCGGTATCGGTAAGGTATCTTTTGAGGCGTCTGCGCTGAAAGAGAACCTGGAAGCGCTGCTGGCTGACCTGAAAAAGGCCAAGCCTGCTTCCGCTAAAGGTGTATACCTGAAGAAAATTTCCCTGAGCACCACTATGGGCCCAGGTATTGTTATTGATCAGGCGTCTCTGGAAGTTTAAGAGCAGATTTAATTGCTTCTTATTAAGAGACGGCTGATTTAAAAGAACTTTGGGGTCTGCAGTTAGGTTGCTGAAAAGTATCTCGATTGCAGACCGTCAAAGACCGTAGGTGAAGAGTTGGTGGTATAACAGCTTTTCTTAATTTCCTACGCAGACGGTGAGACCCAATTCAGAATTAGCTGGATTTGATCACCGAGTAAACGCTCTCACTCATCTTGAGGGAGAGTAAATGTAACGATTAGCTTTTCCATCTGCTTGAAAGAGTAAATAGAAGGTTAATCAAATCCAGGAGAAATCTCGTGGCACTGAATCTTGACGACAAAAAAGCGATTGTCGCTGAAGTCCAAGAAGCTGCCCAGGGCGCTCTGTCTGCTGTTGTTGCCGATGCACGTGGTGTAACGGTTACTGACATGACTGCTCTGCGTAAAGAGGCTCGTGAGAACGGCGTTTGGTTAAAAGTCGTTCGTAACACTCTTGCACGCCGCGCTGTAGAGGGTACCGACTACGAATGTCTGAATGACGTTTTTGTTGGCCCGACTCTGATTGCATTTTCTAACGAGCACCCAGGTGCTGGCGCACGTATTCTGCGTGACTTCGCCAAAGAAAATGACAAGCTGGAGTTAAAATCAGCTGCCTTTGAAGGTGATGTGGTAGACGTAGCTATGCTGGCAAGCCTGCCAACATACGACGAAGCTATCGCCAAGCTGATGAGCGTGATGAAGGAAGCTGCCGCTGGCAAGCTGGTTCGCACTATTGCGGCCATTCGCGACCAGAAAGAAGAACAGGAAGCTGCTTAATTCCTTATATAGGATTAGCTGTTTTCACTCAAAATTATTGTTTGAGCCCGCGCATCACATGTTGAGCGTTAAAGGCTCCCGTAAATTAGGAATAGACTCATGTCTCTGACTAAAGAAGATATCATCAATGCTGTTGCTGAGATGTCCGTTAAGGACGTTGTTGAACTGATCGAAGCAATGGAAGAGAAGTTTGGCGTAACTGCTGCTGCCGCTGCTGTTGCTGTTGCTGGTGGCGACGCTGGTGGCGCTGCTGAAGAGAAGACTGAATTCGACGTAGTTCTGACTTCTGCTGGTGACAAGAAAGTGAACGCTATTAAAGCTGTTCGCGGCATCACCGGTCTGGGCCTGAAAGAAGCTAAAGCTCTGGTTGAAGGTGCTCCTGCTCCTATCCAGGAAGGCGTTTCTAAAGAAGCTGCCGAAGAAGCCAAAGCTGCTCTGGAAGAAGCTGGCGCTACCGTAGAAATTAAGTAATTAATTTCTTGCGCAAGCAAAGCCCTGTTTTATAAGCAAGGCTTAAGGCTGGTGGATGTATTTTATCCGCCGGCCTTTTTCCGTTTACAGTCTACGGAAGCTTTTAGTTGAAAGGCTTTAAGCTAAAAGATTGAGTAGTAAGTCACCAAAGGGAATCTTGGGTGTCCTATTGCGAAGATGGTTGGCTCGCCTGATGTTGAAAGGAGCCTATGTTGAAAAAACAAAAGCTGAATATTAAAAGCGCCACCCGCGCTTTCGGCCAAGATGCCTATCCGTAACAAGCTGGGGAATATTGATGGCTTACTCATATACTGAGAAAAAACGTATCCGTAAGGATTTCGGCAAGTTGCCGCATGTCATGGATGTCCCGTTCCTCCTGGCGATACAGCTGGACTCATACCGTAAGTTCACTCAGGCCGATTTATCGCCTGAAGCACGCCTGGATGTCGGCCTTCACGCAGCCTTTAAATCTGTTTTCCCGATCGTAAGCTACTCAGGGAACGCTGCCCTGGAGTACGTAAGCTACGTACTCGGCAAGCCTGCTTTCGATGTGAACGAATGTGTTTCGCGCGGCGTAACTTTCGCTGTGCCTCTGCGCGTAAAAGTACGCCTGATTATTTATGATAAAGACTCTGCCAATAAGTCCATTAAGGACATTAAAGAGCAGGAAGTCTACATGGGTGAAATTCCACTCATGACTGATAACGGTACCTTCGTTATTAATGGTACCGAGCGTGTCATCGTTTCCCAGTTACACCGTTCACCTGGTGTGTTCTTCGATCACGATAAGGGCAAGACTCACTCTTCCGGTAAGCTGCTGTACTCAGCTCGTGTGATTCCTTACCGTGGTTCTTGGCTGGACTTCGAATTTGATCCAAAGGATCTGGTTTACGTACGTATCGACCGTCGTCGTAAACTGCCTGCGTCTATCCTGCTGCGCGCTCTGGGTTATACCTCTGAGCAAATGCTGGAGATGTTCTTTGAAACCAGTAGCTTCCACGTTAAGGGTGATGACTTCACTCTGGAGCTGGTTCCATCGCGTCTGCGCGGTGATGTAGCGACCTTTGACATTAAAGATGACAAAGGCGCGGTACTGGTAGAAGAGGGTCGTCGTATTACTGCACGTCATATTCGTCAGCTGGAAAAAGCCGGCGTGACCGAATTGTCTGTGCCTTCAAGCTACCTGTTGGGCCGCTCTCTGGCGCGCGATCTGGCTGATGCCAATACCGGTGAGTTACTGTTTGAATGTAACACCGAGATTACTGAAGAAGTATTGGAAAAGGTTGTTGCTGCGGGTATTACCGAGCTGGAAACCCTGTACACCAACGACCTGGATTGCGGTCCGTTCATTTCCGATACCTTGCGTATCGATCCGACCCGCAGCGAGCTGGAAGCACTGGTAGAAATCTACCGCATGATGCGTCCTGGTGAGCCGCCAACCAAAGAATCTGCTGAAGGTCTGTTCCAGAACCTGTTCTTCTCGCAAGAGCGTTACGACCTGTCTGGCGTTGGCCGTATGAAGTTTAACCGTCGTCTGGCGCGCGGTGAAGATACCGGTGAAGGCACCCTGTCCAACGAAGATATCGTTGATGTACTGAAGACCTTGATCGATATCCGTAACGGTAAGGGTGTTGTCGATGATATCGATCACCTGGGTAACCGTCGTGTGCGTTCTGTGGGCGAGATGGCCGAGAACCAGTTCCGTGTTGGTCTGGTACGTGTTGAGCGCGCTGTTAAAGAGCGTCTGTCCATGGCGGAATCTGAAGGCCTGATGCCTCAGGATCTGATCAACGCCAAGCCAGTTGCTGCAGCAGTGAAAGAGTTCTTCGGCTCTTCCCAGTTGTCCCAGTTTATGGACCAGAACAACCCGCTGTCTGAGGTGACTCACAAGCGTCGTGTTTCTGCCTTGGGCCCTGGTGGTCTGACCCGTGAGCGTGCCGGCTTTGAGGTGCGTGACGTACACCCGACTCACTACGGTCGTGTATGTCCAATTGAGACCCCTGAAGGTCCAAACATTGGTCTGATTAACTCTCTGGCAACCTACGCGCGTACTAACAGCTACGGTTTCCTGGAAGCACCTTACCGTAAAGTGGTTGATGGCGTTGCTACCGATGAGATCGAGTACCTGTCCGCGATTAACGAAGCTGGCTATGTCATTGCGCAGGCTTCTGCGGAGCTGGACAAAAACAACAAGTTTGTTGAAGAGCTGGTTTCTGTTCGTCACTACGGTGAATTTACCTTAAAGAGTGCCGACGAAATTGAGTATATGGATGTATCACCACGTCAGGTGGTATCCGTAGCAGCCTCGCTGATTCCATTCCTAGAGCACGATGATGCAAACCGTGCATTGATGGGATCGAACATGCAGCGTCAGGCCGTGCCTACTCTGAAGGCGCAGAAGCCACTGGTAGGTACCGGTATGGAGCGCAATGTAGCTGCTGACTCCGGTGTCTGTGTGGTGGCCAAGCGTGGCGGTGTTATCGAGCGTGTTGATGCCAGCCGTATTGTGGTTAAAGCCAACAACGAAGAAGTTGAAGCCGGTGATGCAGGTGTAGATATCTACAACCTGACCAAGTACACCCGCTCTAACCAAAACACCTGCATTAACCAGCGTCCGATCGTATCGACCGGTGACCTGGTTGCTCGCGGTGACATTCTGGCCGACGGCCCATCCGTAGACTTGGGTGAGCTGGCACTGGGTCAGAACATGCGCATCGCCTTTATGCCGTGGAATGGTTACAACTTTGAGGATTCCATCCTGGTCTCCGAGCGTGTGGTTAAAGAAGATCGCTTCACCACTATCCACATTCAGGAACTGACCTGTATTGCACGTGACACCAAGCTGGGCAGTGAAGAAATTTCTGCCGATATCCCGAACGTGGGTGAAGGTGCACTGAGCAAGCTGGATGAGTCCGGCATTGTTTACATCGGTGCAGAAGTTGGCCCTGGTGACATTCTGGTAGGTAAGGTGACACCTAAAGGTGAAACCCAGCTGACGCCAGAAGAAAAGCTGCTGCGTGCGATCTTCGGTGAGAAGGCGTCTGACGTTAAGGACACCTCTCTGCGTGTTCCTACCAGTACCAAGGGTACTGTTATCGACGTTCAGGTGTTCACCCGTGACGGTCTGGAAAAAGATCAGCGTTCTCTGGCGATTGAAAAGTCCCAGCTGGACGAGATCCGTAAAGATCTGAACGAAGAGTATCGCATTGTTGAGCAGGCTACTTTCGAGCGTCTGCGTGCTGCTCTGGTTGGCCAAAAGGCTGCTGGCGGTAAAGGCGTGAAGAAAGGCGAAGCGCTGACTGACGCGATTCTGGATGAGCTGGATAACGAATCCTGGTTCAAGATCCGCATGACCGACGATGCATTGAATGAACAGCTGGATCGTGCTGAAGAGCAGCTGGCTGAGCGTCGCAAGGATCTGGACGAGCGTTTCGAAGACAAGAAACGCAAGCTGGAAACCGGCGATGATCTGGCGCCAGGCGTACTGAAGATTGTTAAGGTTTACCTGGCAATCAAGCGTCGCATCCAGCCGGGTGACAAGATGGCCGGTCGTCACGGAAACAAGGGTGTAATCTCCGTGATTATGCCTGTGGAAGATATGCCATACGATGCCAACGGTGAGCCTGTTGATATCGTACTGAACCCACTGGGTGTGCCGTCGCGTATGAACGTGGGTCAGGTTCTGGAAATGCACTTGGGTATGGCTGCCCGTGGTCTGGGTGACAAGATCAACGCCATGTTCGAAGAGCAGAAGAAAGTTGCTGAAATCCGCAAGTTCCTGGAAGAGGTCTACAACAAGACTGGCGACGCCACAGCCAAAGAAGATCTGAAGTCCTTCTCTGATGAAGAGCTTCTGGAAATGGCTGGCAACCTGCGTGCCGGTGTGCCTATGGCAACTGCGGTATTTGATGGTGCAAAAGAATCTGAAATTAAAGATCTTCTGCGCTTGGCTGATCTGTCCGATACCGGTCAGGTTCAACTGTATGACGGTCGTACCGGTGATGCATTCCAGCGTCACACCACGGTTGGCTACATGTACATGCTGAAACTGAACCACCTGGTTGATGACAAGATGCATGCCCGTTCAACCGGATCTTACAGCCTGGTTACTCAGCAGCCGCTGGGTGGTAAGGCACAGTTCGGTGGTCAGCGTTTCGGGGAGATGGAAGTATGGGCACTGGAAGCATACGGTGCTGCTTACACTCTGCAGGAAATGCTTACCGTTAAGTCTGATGACGTGGCCGGTCGTACCAAGATGTATAAGAACATCGTTGATGGCGACCACCGTATGGAGCCTGGTATGCCAGAATCCTTTAACGTACTGGTTAAAGAGATTCGCTCGCTGGGTATCAATATGGAGCTGGAGCACGACTCCTAACGTCATACTGAACTATTGAGGATCTGGGGCGGGTAAGTACTGTTTTTATAAAGAGACCTACCCGCTGTGAATAAAGGCTTGCGGCAAACGCGGCAAGCCAAATTCGGAACCGCCAAAATGCACGGCGGTCCTAAACTGGAGAAAGTGCCTTGAAAGACTTACTTAACTTGTTGAAGTCCCAGGGACAGACCGAAGAGTTTGATGCGATTCGCATCGCGCTGGCCTCGCCAGAAATGATTCGCTCTTGGTCTTTCGGTGAAGTTAAAAAGCCGGAAACAATTAACTACCGTACCTTTAAGCCAGAGCGCGAAGGTCTGTTCTGTGCCAAGATCTTTGGCCCGGTAAAAGACTACGAGTGTCTGTGCGGTAAGTACAAGCGCATGAAGCACCGCGGTATTATCTGTGAGAAGTGCGGCGTTGAAGTGACCATGTCTAAAGTGCGTCGTGAGCGCATGGGCCACATTGAGCTGGCCAGCCCGGTTGCCCATATCTGGTTCCTGAAGTCCCTGCCAAGCCGTATTGGTTTGTTGCTGGACATGACCTTGCGTAACATCGAGCGTGTACTCTACTTCGAATCTTTCGTAGTAACCGATCCAGGTATGACGACTCTGGAAAAAGGCCAGCTGCTGACTGATGAGCAGTACTTCGAGGCGATGGAAGAGTTCGGTGACGAGTTCGAAGCCAAGATGGGTGCCGAAGCGATTCAGGAATTGATGAAAGACATCGACCTGGAAGCTGAAGTACAAGAGCTGCGTGAAGAGATTCCAAATACCAACTCCGAGACCAAGATCAAGAAGCTGTCCAAGCGTCTGAAACTGCTGGAAGCCTTCTACAACTCCGGCAACAAGCCAGAGTGGATGGTAATGGAAGCGCTGCCTGTGCTGCCGCCTGATCTGCGTCCTCTGGTACCGCTGGACGGTGGTCGTTTTGCGACGTCTGATCTGAACGACCTTTACCGTCGTGTGATCAACCGTAACAACCGTCTGAAGCGTCTGCTGGACCTGAATGCACCAGACATCATCGTGCGCAACGAAAAGCGTATGCTGCAAGAGTCTGTTGATGCACTGCTGGATAACGGCCGTCGCGGTCGTGCCATTACCGGTTCCAACAAGCGTCCTCTGAAATCTTTGGCCGACATGATCAAAGGTAAGCAGGGTCGTTTCCGTCAGAACCTGTTGGGTAAGCGTGTTGACTACTCCGGTCGTTCCGTAATTGTTGTTGGTCCTACCTTGCGTCTGCATCAGTGTGGTCTGCCGAAGAAAATGGCGCTGGAATTGTTCAAGCCGTTCATCTTCTCCAAGCTGGAACTGCGTGGCCTGGCAACAACGATTAAAGCTGCCAAGAAAATGGTTGAGCGTGAAGAAGCCGTTGTATGGGACATCCTCGACGAAGTGATTCGTGAGCACCCTGTACTGCTTAACCGTGCACCAACCCTTCACCGTCTGGGTATTCAGGCTTTTGAGCCTGTACTGATTGAAGGTAAAGCGATTCAGTTGCACCCGCTGGTTTGTGCGGCCTATAACGCTGACTTCGATGGTGACCAGATGGCTGTTCACGTACCGCTGACCCTGGAAGCCCAGTTGGAAGCGCGTGCGTTAATGATGTCTACCAACAACATTCTGTCACCAGCATCCGGTGAGCCAATTATCGTACCTTCCCAGGACGTTGTATTGGGTCTGTACTGGATGAGCCGTGAGCGTGTTAACGCCCAGGGTGAAGGTATGGCGTTTGCTGATACCCAAGAGGTATCCCGTGCATTCCACGCCAAGAAAGTAGATCTGCAAGCTCGCATTAAAGTCCGTATCACCGAAAAAGTGCTAGGTGAAGACGGCGAGATGACTGAAACGGAATCCATCAAGGAAACTACCGTTGGTCGTATCCTGTTGTGGGAAATCGTTCCAGAAGGTATTCCTTTTGAGTTGGTTGATAAGCCGATGGTTAAAAAGGCCATCTCTCAGGTTATCAACTACTGCTATCGTATCGTTGGTCTGAAAGCGACTGTAATCTTTGCTGACCAGCTGATGTACATGGGTTACGAGTACTCCACCAAGTCTGGTTCTTCCATTGGTGTGAATGACTTTGCTATCCCGGATGAGAAGCATGAAATTGTTGCTCGCGCTGAAGCCGATGTTAAAGAGATCGAATCCCAGTACGCTTCCGGTCTGGTAACCCAGGGCGAGAAGTACAACAAGGTGATCGACATCTGGTCTCGTGCCAACGACCTGGTGGCCAAATCCATGATGGAAGGTATCAGTAAAGAGACTGTGACCAACCGTGATGGCGAAGACGAGAAACAGGATTCCTTTAACTCTGTTTACATGTACGCCGACTCCGGTGCTCGTGGTTCCCCCGCACAGATTCGTCAGTTGGCGGGTATGCGTGGTCTGATGGCCAAGCCGGACGGCTCTATTATTGAGACGCCAATTACTGCGAACTTCCGTGAAGGTCTGAACGTTGGTCAGTACTTTATTTCTACTCACGGTGCACGTAAAGGTCTGGCGGATACCGCACTGAAAACCGCAAACTCCGGTTACCTGACTCGTCGTCTGGTTGATGTTGCTCAGGACGTTGTAATTACTGAGACCGATTGTGGTACCGATACCGGTCTGAAAATGACTCCGGTGATCGAAGGTGGAGACGTTATTGAATCTCTGGGTGATCGTATCCTGGGTCGTGTTGTGGCCCGCGATGTGGTACGTCCAAACAGTGACGAGATTCTGGTGCCGGCAGGCACTATGATCGACGAGAAGTGGGTTGAGCGTATCGAAGAGATGGGTATCGATGAGGTTATCGTACGTTCTGCGATTACCTGTGAAACCCGTCACGGTATTTGTGCCCAGTGTTACGGTCGTGATCTGGCCCGTGGTCACCGTGCTAACCCGGGTGAGGCTGTCGGTGTTATCGCTGCCCAGTCGATTGGTGAGCCGGGTACCCAGCTGACCATGCGTACCTTCCACATTGGTGGTGCGGCATCCCGAGCGTCTGCTGTAGACAGCGTTCAGGTGAAGCAAGACGGTACCGCGCGTCTGGTTAACGTTAAAGTTGTTGAGAACGAGAAGGGCAACCTGGTTGCGGTATCTCGTTCCGGTGAGCTGGCGGTTGCTGACCAAAGTGGTCGTGAGCGTGAGCGTTACAAGCTGCCATACGGTGCTGAGATCACTGTGAAAGACGGTGCTGCCGTTGAAGGTGGTCAGTTTGTGGCCAAGTGGGATCCACACACTCACCCAATTATTACTGAAGTGGCCGGTAAGGTTGTTTTCGCCGGTATGGAAGATGGTCTGTCCATCCGTAAGCAAACTGATGATCTGACAGGTCTGACCTCTATCGAGGTTCTGGATCCTGCTGAGCGTCCTGCTGCCGGTAAAGACCTGAAGCCTGCGGTAACTCTGGTTGACGAAAGCGGCAATGAGCTGTGCTTGGCTAACACCAACGTACCTGCTCACTACATGCTGCCAGCCAAGGCGATTCTGAGTATTAGTGATGGTGATACCATCGGCGTGGGTGAGGTTATCGCCCGTATTCCTCAGGAAGGTTCGAAGACCCGTGATATTACCGGTGGTCTGCCGCGCGTTGCTGACTTGTTCGAAGCCCGTAAGCCGAAAGAGCCATCTATCCTGGCTGAGATCTCCGGTACCATTTCTTATGGTAAGGAGACCAAAGGCAAGCGTCGTCTGGTGATTACGCCAACCGACGGCCAGCCACTGGCTGACGGTTCTACCCACTACGAAGTGCTGATTCCAAAACACCGTGTAATGACTGTGTTTGAAGGTGAGCAGGTAGAGAAGGGTGAAATCGTATCTGACGGTCCTAGCAACCCGCACGATATCCTGCGCTTGAAAGGTGTTGAGCCGCTGGCTAACTACATCACCAACGAGATTCAGGACGTATACCGTCTGCAGGGTGTAAAGATTAACGATAAACACATTGAGGTTATCGTTCGTCAGATGCTGCGTAAGGTTGAGATCAGCTCCATGGGTGATTCCACCTTCGTTAAAGGTGAGCAGGCGGAATACTCCCGCGTGCTGGCTGAGAACGAAAGCCTGCGTGCCGAAGACAAGCAGCCTGCTAATTTCGAGCGACAGTTGCTGGGTATTACCAAGGCATCTCTGGCGACCGAGTCGTTCATCTCTGCGGCCTCCTTCCAGGAGACCACCCGCGTACTGACCGAAGCTGCGGTAACCGGCAAGGTCGACAACCTGCGTGGTCTGAAAGAGAACGTGGTTGTGGGTCGTCTGATTCCTGCGGGTACGGGTCTGGCCTACCACACTGAGCGCCGTCGCAAGCGTGAGGCTGAGCTGACCACCTCTGAAGGTGTAAGTGCAGAAGAAGTGGAAGCGGCTTTGACC
This sequence comes from Maricurvus nonylphenolicus, assembly GCF_042854845.1. Lineage (GTDB taxonomy): Bacteria > Pseudomonadota > Gammaproteobacteria > Pseudomonadales > Cellvibrionaceae > Maricurvus > Maricurvus nonylphenolicus. The sequence continues at coordinate 491,050 of NZ_AP031498.1, forward strand.
GAAGCCCTGAAGTCCAGCGCTTCCTAAGTGCTGGCAGCCTGGTGCCGGCGCAAATGCCGGCATCGGGTGGCAAAACCATTGACGAAAGCGGGTGGCGTCTATACAATGCGCCACCCGCTTTTTCATTGTGGGATAGCCTGCGCCCGCCATTTGGCCGGTATGGGGCTATTTTTAACCTCCTTCCTGTGGGAAGGAATCATTTGTTTATTTGGAGTTTATTTTCATGGCAACGATCAACCAGTTGGTTCGTAAGCCGAGAAAACGTAAAGCAGCCAAGAGCGACGTACCTGCTCTGCAGGCAAACCCGCAAAAGCGCGGCGTTTGTACTCGTGTTTACACCACTACTCCTAAGAAGCCTAACTCAGCCCTGCGTAAGGTTTGCCGTGTGCGCCTGACCAACGGTTTTGAAGTGTCTTCTTACATTGGTGGTGAAGGTCACAACCTGCAAGAGCACAGTGTTGTACTGATTCGTGGCGGTCGTGTAAAAGACCTGCCAGGTGTTCGTTATCACACTGTTCGCGGTAGTCTGGATACCTCTGGCGTTGACGGCCGTAAACAAGGTCGTTCTAAGTACGGTGCCAAGCGTCCTAAGTAATTAGGTGCTCAACCCCGTAAATACGTTTTTGAGTTAAGTTGCATAAGCAACTTGTACGAACCGAGTAAGGCTAAGCGCGCTTACCTTCATAATATGACGAAGGTTGTAAGAAGATTGTAAGAGCGTTGTCTTAGACTATCCTGAAGAGAGGCTTTTAAGATGCCAAGAAGACGCGTTGTCGCTAAGCGCGAAGTATTGCCAGATCCTAAGTTTGGCAATGTGACCTTAGCGAAATTTATGAATATGGTAATGGTCAGCGGTAAGAAAGCCGTTGCTGAGCGCATCGTTTACGGTGCCCTGGACATGGTTCAGGAAAAAACCGGCAACGACCCGCTGGAAGTGTTCGATGAAGCACTGGAAAAAATCGCTCCACTGGTAGAGGTTAAATCTCGCCGTGTGGGTGGTGCTACCTATCAAGTACCTGTGGAAGTTCGTGCTTCCCGTCGCCAGGCGCTGGCTATGCGCTGGTTGGTGGAGTACTCCCGCGGTCGCGGTGAGAAATCAATGGCTCAGCGTTTGGCTGGCGAATTGATTGACGCTTCCCAAGGTAAAGGTGCTGCTGTTAAGAAGCGTGAAGACGTTCACCGTATGGCTGAAGCCAACAAGGCGTTCTCTCACTACCGCTTCTAAGCGATTTGAGCACAACTTTCCCTGGTTTGGTTTTTGTTTTGATCAGACTTGGGAAATGTTTCGTCAGAGGGCAGCGTCTTTATACGCTGCCTTTTGACGTTTTAAGAATTGATAATTTTAGGGTTCTAGAAAATAAAGAGCTCTTTTAAGAATCACAAATAGGAATAATAACGTGGCACGTACAACCCCTATCGCTCGCTACCGCAATATCGGTATCTGTGCGCATGTTGATGCGGGTAAAACGACAACGACCGAGCGTGTACTTTTCTACACCGGTCTGTCCCACAAGATTGGTGAGGTGCACGACGGTGCCGCAACCATGGACTGGATGGAGCAGGAGCAGGAGCGCGGTATTACCATTACCTCAGCTGCTACTACGTGTTTCTGGTCGGGTATGCAGCAGCAGTTCGACAAGCATCGCATCAATATTATCGATACCCCGGGGCACGTTGACTTTACCATTGAGGTAGAGCGTTCACTGCGTGTGCTGGATGGTGCGGTTGTGGTTCTGTGTGGTTCCTCCGGTGTACAGCCGCAAACGGAAACTGTTTGGCGTCAGGCAAATAAGTACGAAGTTCCACGCATGGTGTTCGTCAATAAGATGGACCGTGCCGGTGCCGATTTTGAGATGGTTGTTGACCAGCTCAAGGATCGTCTGAAAGCTAATCCTGTACCGTTGCAAATGACTATCGGTGCTGAAGATGAATTCAAGGGTGTCGTTGATCTGATCAAGATGAAGGCGATCCTCTGGAATGAAGACGATATGGGTATGACCTTTGAGTATGGTGATATCCCGGCCGACCTGCAGGGCAAGTGCGAAGAAATGCGCGAGTACCTGGTGGAGTCTGCTGCTGAGGCGACCGAAGAGCTGATGGAGAAGTACCTCGAAGACGGTGAGCTTTCCGAAGAGGAAATCAAGGCCGCGATTCGTCAGCGTACTCTGGCCAATGAAATTATTCCTGTTATTGGTGGTTCTGCCTTTAAGAACAAGGGCGTCCAGGCCATGCTGGATGCGGTGATTGAGTACTTGCCATCGCCGCAGGAAGTTAAGGCCATTGAGGGCACCCTGGAGGACGGTGAAACCGTCGCCACCCGTGAGGCGGATGACAAGGCGCCGTTTGCGGCCCTGGCATTCAAGATTGCTACTGACCCGTTTGTAGGTACCTTAAGCTTCTTCCGTGTTTACTCCGGTAAGCTGGAAAGCGGAACTGCGGTATACAACTCGGTAAAAGGCAAGAAAGAGCGTATCGGCCGTATGGTCCAGATGCACTCCAATTCACGGGAAGAAATCAGTGAGGTATTGGCGGGCGATATTGCTGCGGCCATTGGCCTTAAAGATACCACTACCGGTGATACCCTGTGTTCAGAGAATGACAAGATCGTTCTGGAGCGCATGGAGTTCCCCGAGCCGGTAATCTCGGTTGCTGTAGAGCCGCGTACCAAAGCTGACCAGGAAAAAATGGGTGTGGCTTTAGGCAAGTTGGCACAGGAAGATCCTTCTTTCCGCGTCAAAACTGACGAGGAAACCGGTCAAACCATTATCTCCGGCATGGGTGAGTTGCACCTGGATATTCTGGTTGACCGTATGCGTCGCGAATTTAGCGTCGAGGCGAACATTGGTAAGCCGCAGGTGGCCTATCGTGAGCGTATTAGCCAAGTCACAGATATTGAGGGCAAGTTTGTTCGTCAATCCGGTGGCCGCGGTCAGTACGGCCATGTATGGGTTAAATTTGAGCCGGCTGAAGATGAAAACGCTGAAGGTCTGGAGTTTGTTAATGAGATCGTAGGTGGTGTGGTTCCTCGTGAATACATCCCGGCGGTTGAGAAAGGCATCTCCGAACAAATGCAGAATGGTGTTTTGGCGGGCTATCCATTGCTCGGTCTCAAGGCCACTCTGTACGATGGCTCTTTCCACGATGTTGACTCTAACGAGATGGCGTTTAAGATTGCAGCCTCGATGGCAACCAAGAAGTTGGCAGAGGTGGGTGGCGCTGTGCTGCTCGAGCCAATGATGAAGGTTGAAGTGGTAACCCCGGAAGAGAACATGGGTGATGTGGTCGGTGATTTAAACCGCCGCCGTGGTCTGATCCAGGGTATGGATGAAAATCCGTCTGGTAAGGTTGTTAACGCTGAGGTGCCGCTGGCCGAAATGTTCGGTTACGCCACTGACCTGCGTTCGGCAACTCAGGGTCGTGCGACCTTTACCATGGAGTTCGAGCGTTACGCTGAAGCACCGAAAAATGTTGCTGACGAAGTGATTGCTAAGAACACCTAAGCATAAGGCCCGTGTCGAGTAGGCATGGGCATGATTTTTTGACTAAATTTATTTGTTGTTATTGCATCTCTGTAGAGGAAAAGAACAGTGGCAAAAGAAACTTTTGAGCGGTCGAAGCCGCACGTAAACGTTGGTACCATCGGTCACGTTGACCACGGTAAAACTACTCTGACTGCGGCTCTGACCCGTGTATGTGCAGAAGTATGGGGCGGTGAGTCCGTTGCTTTCGACGGTATCGATAACGCACCAGAAGAGCGCGAGCGTGGTATTACCATTGCGACCTCTCACGTAGAGTACGATTCTCCGACTCGTCACTACGCTCACGTAGACTGCCCAGGACACGCCGACTACGTTAAGAACATGATTACCGGTGCTGCTCAGATGGACGGCGCTATCCTGGTATGTGGCGCGACTGACGGCCCAATGCCTCAGACCCGTGAACACATCCTGCTGTCTCGTCAGGTTGGTGTACCTTACATCGTTGTATTCCTGAACAAAGCTGACCTGCTGGCTGAAGACTGTGGCGGCGTTGATTCTGAAGAATACGCTGAGATGCTGGAACTGGTTGAAATGGAGCTGCGTGAGCTGCTGGACACTTACGAGTTCCCAGGCGACGACACTCCAATCATCCCGGGTTCTGCTCTGATGGCCCTGAACGGCGAAGACGACAACGAGCTGGGTACTTCTGCTGTTAAGAAGCTGGTTGAGACTCTGGACGAGTACATTCCTGAGCCAGAGCGTGCTATCGATGGTGACTTCATTATGCCAATCGAAGACGTATTCTCTATCCAGGGTCGTGGTACCGTTGTTACCGGTCGTGTTGAGCGCGGTATCGTTAAAGTGGGTGAGGAAATCGAAATCGTTGGTATCAAAGAGACCACGACTACTACCTGTACTGGTGTAGAGATGTTCCGCAAGCTGCTGGACGAAGGTCGTGCCGGTGAGAACGTTGGTGTTCTGCTGCGTGGTACCAAGCGTGACGAAGTTGAGCGTGGTCAGGTTCTGGCGAAGCCAGGTTCTATCACTCCTCACACCAAGTTCACCTCTGAGGTTTACGTACTGTCCAAAGAAGAAGGTGGTCGTCACACCCCATTCTTCAAAGGCTACCGTCCACAGTTCTACTTCCGTACTACTGACGTAACTGGTGCTTGTGAGCTGCCAGAGGGCGTAGAGATGGTAATGCCAGGTGATAACATCCAGATGGAAGTTACCCTGATTGCTCCAATCGCCATGGACGAAGGTCTGCGCTTCGCAATCCGCGAAGGTGGCCGTACCGTTGGTGCTGGTGTTGTAGCTAAAATCGTCGAGTAATTGGCGACTCAGTCTCTAGTGGCTAGTCTCTAGCTGCTGGTCACTAGTAACTGAAGCGAGGGCCTCACGAGTTGAGGCCCTTTTGCGTATTTGCAAACGTGTGGATTTCTGTAAAAACCTGTATAATCCGCGCGAATTTTGACCACCGCTTATTGAGTTAAAGCAATGACCGACTTATCCAAGTACAGAAATATTGGTATTTTTGCCCACGTTGATGCGGGTAAAACCACTTCCACCGAGCGTATCCTGAAGCTGACCGGTAAGATCCACAAGACCGGTGAAGTTCACGATGGCGAATCTACCACCGACTTTATGGAGCAGGAAGCTGAGCGTGGTATTACCATTCAGTCAGCGGCGACTACCTGTTTCTGGAAAGATCACCGCATGAACATCATCGATACTCCGGGGCACGTTGACTTCACCGTTGAAGTATACCGCTCCCTGAAAGTACTGGATGGTGGTATCGGTGTATTCTGTGGTTCCGGTGGTGTTGAGCCTCAGTCCGAAACCAACTGGCGCTATGCAACCGAATCTGAAGTTGCTCGTCTGATCTTCGTTAACAAGCTGGACCGTATGGGTGCAGATTTCTACCGTGTTGTAGATCAGGTGAAGAAAGTTCTGGGTGCTACCCCACTGGTTATGACTCTGCCAATCGGCATCGAGGATGACTTTACCGGTGTTGTTGACGTACTGAGCCAAAAAGCTTACATCTGGGATGACTCCGGTCTGCCAGAAAACTACGAAGTAACTGACATCCCAGCCGACATGGTTGACGATGCTGCTGCTTACCGCGAAGAGCTGATCGAAACTGCCCTGGAGCAGGACGACGATCTGCTGATGGCTTACATGGAAGGTGAAGAGCCTACCGAAGAACAAATCAAGGCATGTATCCGTAAGGGTACCCGTGACCTGGCCTTCTTCCCAACTTACTGTGGTTCCGCGTTTAAGAACAAGGGTATCCAGCTGATTCTGGATGCGGTTGTTGATTACCTGCCAAGCCCAACTGAAGTTGACCCTCAGCCTCTGACAGATTCTGAAACTGGTGAGCCTACCGGCGAAGTGGCTACCGTATCGACTGAAGAGCCGTTCCGTGCTCTGGCGTTTAAGATCATGGACGACCGTTTTGGTGCCCTGACCTTTATCCGTATCTACTCCGGTGTTTTGAACAAGGGTGACACCATCCTTAACTCTTACACCGGCAAGACCGAGCGTATCGGCCGTATGGTTGAGATGCACGCTGATGAGCGTACTGAGCTGGAAACCGCACAAGCTGGCGACATTATCGCTGTTGTGGGTATGAAGAACGTTCAGACTGGTCACACCCTGTGTGATCCTAAGAACGAGTGTACTCTGGAGCCAATGATCTTCCCTGAGCCAGTAATTTCTATCGCTGTTAAGCCGAAAGACAAAGGCAGCGTTGAGAAAATGGGCATCGCTATTGGTAAGCTGGTTGCAGAAGATCCGTCATTCGTTGTTGAGACCGACGAAGATTCCGGTGAGACCATCCTGAAAGGTATGGGCGAGCTGCACCTGGACATTAAAGTTGACATCATGAAGCGTACTTACGGCGTTGAGCTGGAAGTAGGTGCTCCTCAGGTGGCTTATCGCGAAACCATTACCCAGGAGATTGAAGATACTTATACCCATAAGAAGCAGTCTGGTGGTTCTGGTCAGTTCGGTAAAATCGACTACCGCATCAAACCAGGTGAGCCGGGTACTGGCTTCAAATTCGCTTCTACCGTTGTGGGTGGTAACGTTCCTAAGGAATTCTTCCCTGCAATTGAGAAGGGCTTTGCCAGCATGATGGAAACTGGCCCAATGGCAGGCTTCCCTGTATTGGACGTTGAAGTTGAGCTGTTCGACGGTGGCTACCACGCGGTTGACTCCTCTGCAGTTGCGTTCGAGATTGCAGCGAAAGGTGCTTTCCGTCAGTCCATGCCGAAGGCCGGCGCTCAATTGCTTGAGCCTATCATGAAGGTTGACGTATTCACCCCAGAAGACAACGTGGGTGACGTGATCGGTGACTTGAACCGTCGTCGCGGTATGATCAAAGACCAAGAGCCTGGTACTACCGGTGTTCGCATCAAGGCTGACGTACCTCTGTCAGAGATGTTTGGTTACATTGGTCACCTGCGTACCATTACTTCTGGTCGTGGTCAGTTCTCTATGGAGTTCGCGCACTACATGCCTTGCCCAGCCAATGTGGCCGAGGAAGTGATTGCCGCAGAGAAAGAGAAGAAAGCAGCTAAGTAAGTTTTCACTTACTCTGACTCTTCAAAAACCCGGAGCTTGCTCCGGGTTTTTTGGTTTTTGGGTGCTGGCTTTTTGGCGCCTTTATACAAGGTTGTTGATAAAGGCTGGTTTTCGACGACATTTCTTAAGAATAAAGTGTGAACCACTTATCACTTCACATTCGAGTGTGCTAGCATTGGCGCCTTTATAACCAATAACAACGTCCAGCGTCGAATAGGGGGCGATTCCTTATAAGGCCTTACAAAAGGCAGGGGATCAGGCTCGGCCTGGAGCAAAGGAGACTTATCATGATGCGGAAAGCTTTCGCGCATGTGGTTTTGGGGGTATCGGCGGCGGTTGCGCCTTACGTGGCTGCTGAAGACTTGCTGGATCTCTACAGTCTGGCGCGGGAAAATGATCCCACCTATCAGGCTGGTGTTCACCAGCACTCTGCCTCATCAGAAATCTATTTTCAGTCACGCGCCTCGCTGTTGCCGACCGTTGATATTCTGTTGATGCACTCAGAAACAACCCAGGATATTGTCAGTTCGGATAATCAGGTGTTCCAGAAAGGCTCCGATGATTTCCCGACAGATCGCTATGAGCTGAATCTGACCCAGTCTGTGTACAGTTACACCAACTGGAAAAATTTCGGTAAAGCAAAAGAAGATATTAAGCGTGTTGATGCTGAGCTGGATGCCGTAGAGCAGGATTTGCTGTTGCGCGTTGCTGAGCGTTATTTTGCGGCCTTGGCCGTGCAGGAAGATTATATTTCCATTGAAAGTGAGAAGCTCTCCGTTGAGCATCACTTAAAGCTGGTTAAAGCCAAGCGTAAGAGTGGTCAGGCGCGTCAGACGGATGTGCTGGATGCCCAGGCGCGTTATATGCAAACCCTGTCTCGTGAGTTGGAGATTCGCAGTCGCTTTAAAGATGCGCTGGAAATGTTGCGCGAGATGACTGGGCAAGCACCAGGGACCTTGAAATTGCTGGGTGAGTTGCCGTTGACGGCGCCAACGCCGGCCGACCCGGAAGCCTGGTTTGCCAAGGCAAAAGAATTCAATCCTGAAATTAAGGTGCGCAAATTTGCCACCAGTGCTGCAGAGCAGGAAGTCAAAGTCCGCAAGGGTGGTCATTACCCAACGGTTGATCTGGAAGTGACTTACAGCTCCGAGACCAAAGAAGGTACTGTATTTGGTGGTGGTAGTGAAATTGATGAAACCATCTTTGCGATCAATGTGAATGTGCCGGTATACGCCGGTGGTTCTGTTTCCTCGCAAGTGCGTGAGGCGGTTCAGCTGCACAATCGTGCCAAGGATGAGCTCGAGCTGGAATACCGCGCAGTGCAGCGCCAGACTTTTTCCACTTATGATGGTGTGCTGACAGATATCAGCAAAGTAGAAGCACTGAAAAAATCTGTCGAAGCCTACGAGGCGGGTGTGAACGCCAAGACCATTGGTTACGAGTCTGGTTTGACCAACAGTTTGACTGTCCTGGATGCCGAGCGTGACCTGTTTTTCGCCCGCAGTGAATATGCGCGCGCCCGTTACGGCTATATTCTAAATCAGTTGCGCTTAAAGCGTGCGGTGGGTGTATTAACCCTGGATGCGATTAAGGAAATTAATGATTTCTTGACTGGTGAAGAGTTAAAAGTTTCCTTCCGTGCACCTGCTGTGCCGTTAATCTAAGCGATTTTTATGGCAGGGTTTTCGGCTGAAGATGCCGCTAGCGCCATACTTAAATTTGCTGAAGCCCTGCCCGGTCCCTATGGCTATGAGGCGTCGATAAAATTTATCGGCGCTGAGCTGTTCCAGCATCGTTTCCTGATTACTTTTCCCAAGATAGCCATGCAGCATGGTGCAGATCTTCATGGCTTGTTGCGCTCGTTATCTTTTCCGCAATCATCTTTTTCAGAGCTTGAAAGATTGCTCGACGAAGGCGATATGCTTCATCTGGGGTTCGAGCAGGAAGCGCAGCATTTTCTCTGCAAGCTCTATGTCGAGGATGCTCGTAAAATTCGTGAGATTTGGGCTGCTGATGCGGCTTCTTTGCCAAAACAAGTCAGGGTTCATAGGGCGCTTAAGTGGCGATCTGATAGTGAGCAGTGTATTGCTACGGAATATGATTGGTTGCCTTGTTGTAGTACTGACCAGTTGATCTCTTGTATACAGTCATTGTGCGAAGGTGTCTCTGCTAGTGTATTGCGTCAGTTGCTGGATGTGGCTGCTGTGGAGGCGCCATTGGAGGATCTGCAGTTATTGCGGGTAAGTGAGCCCAATAGCCCGCGTCAGTCATTTGATCTTAACCTCTATGATGCTCAGCTGAGGGTTGCTAGTGTCGAGACGCTGTTGCCGCAGTTGTTCGAATCCGGCGTGCCGGGATTGCTCTCGATGGAGGCATTAAATCCAATTCGCGATAGACTCATGGGTCATATTGCTGCAGGTGTGTCGCGGAGCGGTGAGCGCTTTTTGACGGTATACTATGGGGCCGAACAGCGAGGAAGCTTTGCCCTGTGATCGAATCTCCCGCGCCGCTTGAGCTTTGCCGTGATGGTGAGCCCTGCTTTGACTACTGTATGTGGCCCTATGAGCCGCGTAAGCCCGTTGCCGGAAAGCTGCGGGCCAGTAATCTGCTGTTTCAATCCTTTGCAGTGGCAGGGCTGGCTGATGTGTTAATGCCCGTTTGTTCCGCCTTGCGACAGGCGTTTGGCGAGAATCGCACTGTCTGGGGAGTAAAATACGCTGAGGGCAGGTTATCATGGGAGTTCTATTTCTATGATTACGAGCGTCTGGAGCGTCAGCTGTCCCTCACACGGGTGCTTGAAGTGCTCAAACCTTTTGTTAACTGCGATCTGCAGTTTTCTGAAAACCGTCCCTATTTCATGTTTTCCATTGATCTCGATGCCTCATGGTCGCTTGCCGATAAGCAGCTGGGTGAGGTCAGTATCTATATGGGGAATATCGGCAATCATGTGTCTTCCGGGATTAGTTACGGGCTAACCAAGCAGGGATTGGCGTTCGATAATCTCTATTACTTCTTCGATGGCCAAAAAGAATTCGGCGAGGCAATGGAAAAGTTGGCCTGCTCCGCACACCTGGATTTGCCCGGTTTGGCGTTGTCCGATGTTGCATGGCCTGAAATGCGCGACTGCGGTGTGCTGGTGGTGGCCAATAAGCGTAACTGTGAGGGGATTTATTACGGTCGTGTAGGTGTAGAAAAGCTATTGTGGGCGATGGAGCGTATGGCGATGCCTGCCCCTCTGCAGGATTATATTCGGACCAATCAGCAGCAGCTGGATCATCTGTTGTTTGATGTTGGGATCGACTATCGTATGGAAAACGGTGAGATACGTTTCCTGAAATCCGCCTACTATGGTGTCTTTTGATGGCCTTGTTTCCCCATGACGACTATATCTCGGTAACCCTGGAGTTTCGGTGTAATCTCAAGTGTGTGCACTGCATGATTGAGGGCACCATGGATTATCTGCAGCCGCAGTCCGGTCAGGTGTTCGAGGATGTGTTGGCTGAGCAGCGGCGGAACCAGCGCTGGCAGGGCATTATTTTGACAGGCTCTGAAATTACCTTGCACAAAGAGTTGATCCCCATGGTGGAGGCGGCCAAGCAGGCGGGCTTCAAGCATGTGCGAATTCAGACCCACGGTATGCATCTGGGGCAAGCAAGCTTTTGCGATAGCTTGCTGGAGGCTGGTGTTGATGAGTATTTCGTCAGCGTAGCCGGTGATGATGCTGAGAGCCACGATCGCATCACCCAGGTGGAAGGGGCTTTCGACAAGATGATGGCTGGTATGCGCTATCTGGATCAGTTCGACCATGTCACCCTGATCACCAACACGGTTGTCACAAAGTTAAGCTATGCTCTACTGCCTGCGTTGGTGGAGAATCTGGCCCATTTAAAGCGCTTGCGGCAAATGGAGTTCTGGAATTACTGGCCCATGACGGAGTATGACGATAAAAATCTTATCCCGCGAGTGGCTGATGTGTTGCCCTTTTTGGAGATGGCGGCCGGCAGGGCTCAGGAGCTGGGGCGTGCCGTGGAGATTAAAAACTTCCCTCAGTGTTTACTGGGTGAAAAGGCTCATTTGCTGGATAACGAGCAGCCTCAATTACTGATCGATCCGGCATTTTGGGATCAGTTTAATCGTAATGGTTTCCATCAGTGTCTCTATCGGGAAGAGTGCAGTTCTGTTCAGTGCTTGGGGCTCAATGAGGCCTATACGGCTAAGTACGGCTGGGAAAAGGATCTGGTAAAACCTATTAAGGGTGGCGTGTTGATTGCCCGTTCCTTTAGGTGACGTCATTTTGATGACATATAGTACTTTTCGCTTGAAATTAGTGCGAAATCCGTCACAATTTGCCATTAGCTGAAGTTATCTCTGGAGAGATGCGCTTTAGCTGGATGGGACAAAAATAAATCTAAGAAAATCAATAAGTTGATAGCCATATTGGCGTTTGGGGTAACTAAGTGTCTAAGCAATTATTAATCTATACTCGTGCGCAAGCCGTTTCCAGTCAGCGCCACCGTGAGTGGTCTGTAAAAACCGGCAATACCTATGAGTTTGCTCGCGATGTAAATTCGATTCCGCTGACTGCGGTAGAGTTTATGGCCTCTGCGGCCGATTACCCCATTGTGTTTGCGGGTTCTGATGATCAGCTGATGCCGCTGGCTGTTATGGGTGTGCGTGACAATGAAAACCTCTATATCGATGAAGAGGGCAAGTTGGATGCCGCTTATGCGCCTGCCTTCCTGCGTCGTTACCCATTCGTATTCTCAAGCCAGGATGAAGGCAAGAACTTCACTCTGTGCATCGATGAGACCTTCTCTGGTTGCAACCAGGAGAATGTCGGCGAGCGTCTGTTTGATGCCGAAGGCGAGCAGACCACCTACCTAAACAATGTTCTGGAATTCCTCAAGGAGTACCAGATTCACTTTGCCCGTACCCAGGCCTTTTGCAAGAAGCTTAAAGAGCTTGATTTGCTCCAGCCAATGGGTGCCCAGTTTACTACCCCAGGCGGCGAAAAGCTGACCTTGACCGGTTTCTTTGCTGTGGATCGCAAGAAGCTCAAAGAGCTGCCAGCTGCAGAGCTGGAACTGCTGGTCAAAAATGACGGGATGGAATTGATTTACCTGCACCTGCACTCGCTACGCAACTTCAATTCGATGTTGCAAAAAATTGGCGTTGAAGGTGCTGCCGTAGATGCGTCAGCGGATGAGGCAGAAACTGCTTAAATCATAGCAGTCAATCCAAACGCATAATTACGCGACAGGCCTTCTTGTTTTGCAAGAAGGCCGTTTGCGTATCTATGGGGTAGAAAAAAGTTAGTAGTAACTTCGTTTCTAGGCCCTAAGTATTAATGAATAGTCGTAGGGAATGTAAGGCTTTTAGGGGTTGGTAAGTCTTACGCATTAAAAACTAAAGTACTGTCGTTATCGGCAAAATAGCCCATCACTTGAAGGTTTTGAGGGTGGGTAGGCAGTCAAAAAACAGAGCAGATATCATGGCATTTCCATTTGCAGAAGCTTCCAAGCAAAGTGTTTGGTCCAAGGTTACTCGCGGTGCACGCGCTATACGCAGACGTCTAAAAGCGGCGAATTCCCCATTGGAACTGGTGGCCAATAAGCCACTGGATAAGGCCATCCAGAAAGCGCGGCCAAAGTCGACCCGTAATAGCTTTACTCTGGAGACCTTGGAGCCAAGGCTGCTCTTTTCTGCTGACCCGCTAGCGGTTGTGATGAGTGATAATGCCGATATCACCATCAAGTTGACCGAAGACGATAACAATACTGCTCTTGTTCAAGTCATCGATAATGCCGCCAGTGCCGAAATTCTGCAGGAAGTTGCCCTGTCTGCCTTTAACGGCACCATCAATATCACCGGTTCCAGCGGTGATGATTCCCTGACACTGGATTCCAGTCTGACCTCCGCCGACTCGCCGTTGCTGATTACCTTTAATGCCGGTGGTGGTGACGATACCGTTGTGGCTCCGTCTGCCCTGACTGATGCTACCCATAACCCGAATGCACTGATTGATTGGAGTCTGACGGGCTCCGAAACGGGTTCTGCTGACCTGAACGGCACGGCTACGGGTGGTACTTTCAGTTTCTCCGATGTTGAAAATATTGATGCCGGTGATGGCGATGATTCGCTGGCTAATACCGATAGTCTGACCTGGCAGGTACTGGGTACCAACAGCCTGTTGTTAAATGGCGTTACCTTTACCGGTATCGAGGATCTGAACGCCGATAATGGTGCGACTCTGGATTACTCCGGTTACACCGGCTCTGGTGTGACGGTTGACCTGTCTGCTGATGAGGCTTCCGGTTTTGCTTCTGCCTCGGGCTTTGCCAATATCACCGGTTCAGGTGGTGACGATACTCTAACCGGTGATGGCCAGGCTAACACCATTATTGGTGGTGCCGGTGACGATACCATTTCTGGTGGTGCCGGTGCGGATAATCTGCAAGGTGGTGCCGATACCGATACCATCGTTGAGGCTCGCGATGCCAATATGTACCTGCACGATGCCGAGCTGCGATTCGGTACCGATGTGGCAGGTTCTAAAGAAGATGATTTGTCCGGTTTTGAAAAAGGTTTCCTGACCGGTGGTGATAGTGCGAATACACTGGATGCTTTCAGCTTTTCCGGTTCTGTTACGCTGGATGGTGGCAAGGGTAATGATCATCTGATTGGTACGGCAAATGACGATACTCTGACTGGTGGTGAAGGTCAGGATACGATTGATGGAGGTGCCGGTGGTACCGATATCGTCGTCGAAACCCGCGATGCCAATTTCACATTGATTGATGGCTCTCTGACAATCGGTTCTGATGGTGCTGATACATTGATCGGCATTGACGGTGCGACCCTGACCGGTGGTGACAGCGCTAACGTTATTGATGTTTCTGGCTTCACCATCGCCGGTGTAACCATTGATGGTGGTGCAGGCAATGACACCATTACCGGTAGTGCGAACGACGATACCATTACCGGTGGCTTGGGTTCCGACACTATCGATGGTGGTGCGGGTACCGATACCCTGATTGAGCAGGGCGCTGACAGCTTTGTGCTGGATAATGATTCACTTGAGAATACAGTAGGTGAGGTTCAGTACATCGAAATCGATGGCCTGACTTCCGGTACCTTTAAGCTGACCTATGGTGGTCAGGAAACCGCTGATATTGCTTTTGATGCTTCTGTGTCAGAAGTTGGCGTGGCCTTGCGCGCACTGTCCTCCATTGCCAGTGACGACGATATCGAAATTCGCGCCGGATCCAGTGGCTGGTTGGTGTTCTTCAAGGGCGCCTTGGCGGGAGTTGATCAAACGACGATTCAGGTTACTGATATCTCCGACGGCAGTTTGTCGGGTACACCGACGGTTAAGGTATCTGAAACCCGTGCGGGCTTTACTGATACCGATTCCATCACAGCTAACTCCATCGAAAAAGCCACTCTGACCGGTGACAGCCGTGACAATATTCTGGATGCCAGCGCTTATGCGGGCGTGGTGACCCTGTACGGTATTGGCGGCAATAACACCTTAAAGGGCGGTAGTGGCAGCGATACGCTGGTGGGTGGTTCTGGCGAAGATATTCTTTCTGGTGGTGCGGGTGCCGATAGCATCTCCGGTGGCGACGGCATTGATACCTTGGTTGAAAGCCAGGATGTCAACATGACCTTAACCAATGCCACCTTGGTGTCCAATGGTTCAGTAACAGACACCTTAAGTGGTATTGAGAAAGCAGAGTTAACCGGTGGAGCGGGTAATAATACCCTGGATGCTTCCGGCTTTAGTGGTTTGTCTGCCGATACCTATTTGCAAGATCTTAATAATGCCCAGGGTGTTGATCGTCAGTCTGGTGCAGATTTCTCCATTACCTTGTCTGATGGTTCCACCGTTGTTGAAATTGATCTAACCGAAGCGCTGACGCTTGCGGATGTGGTGGATATTATTACTGCCGCCGATGCTCGTTTAACGGCGGCTCTTGATCTCACAACCAATCAGTTGGTCATTACTGATTCTCAAGATGATGGTTCCGCATTGGTGATTGCGGCACTGAATAGTTCTACTGCTTATTCTGATCTTGGTCTGCCAGCTTCTGGCTCTAACACTGAAATTCGCAGTACTGCTATTGCCCTGGGAGGGGTTACGCTGGACGGTGCCGGTGGTGATGACACCATTAAGGGTTCGCTGGGTAATGACTTCCTGACTGGCGGTGCTGGTGACGATGATATTCAGGGGGGCGCGGGTACTGATACTCTGGTTGAGTCCGGCGATTTCAATATGACCCTGACCAATACGTCATTCACTACCGGCGGTGCGGATAAGATAATTGGTGGCTCAAATGCTGCTGATGATGAAGCCGATACCTTAAGTGGTATTGAGAGTGCTTACCTAACCGGTGGTGCTAGCGCTAATACTATTGATACCAGCGATTTCTCAAATGGCGCGGTGACCGTTGCCACAGGTGGCGGTGCGGATACCGTTAATCTGGATAGCACGCATGGCGATACTGTTATTGTGCAAAATGCCAGTGCACTGGGTGCTTCCAAGGTTACCATCGATACTGAAGGCGCAACCGACGATACCGCTGTAATTGAAGGTTTTACTAATGGTGTTGTTACCAATGCCTTATTGGGGCTGGTTAATTTTGTTGACGGTGCTTCGGCCAGTAGTGGTGATTACGAATTAAAACGCCATGGCGATATTACCCTGGGTGAGAGCCTGAGCTATTCCGGTAATCTGACGCTGAACGCGGCCAACAAAGACGGTTATACCGACGGGTATACGTTTAATTCTGCCGGTTACGATATTACTGCTACGGATAATGGCAGCATTACGATTAAGGCTGACCATATCAAAATTAAAACCGGCACTGATATTAATGCCGGTACTGGCGCCATTACGCTGCAAGCTGTTAACGATAAAGCGATCTGGACCAGTGGTTTCTACGACTACGACTACATTGATGTCGATATCGATGTAGAAACAGGCACCACCATTACCGGTGGTGATGTCACGCTTAAAGCTGTTGCCGACAGTCAGAAGTATTTCAGCGAAGATGATTTTGGCGGTGGTGATGTTGGCGCCTTGTTGGCTACGGGGTTCAACGGCATTGTGGGCGCGACCGAAAATCTATCGCTGTTTGTCGGTATCGCAGTATCCAAGTCCTATGCGGATATTGATATTGCTGACGGTGCAACAATCACCGCAACCAATATGGATATTACGGCGGATGCCAATATCTTTGTCAATGCGGCGCCGATTTCGCCGCTGATTGGTATTGCCGTTGGTTACGGCGATAGCCGTGCAGAAATTGTTGTTGATGGTGATTTGACCGCAACGGCGGGTGATGTGTCACTGGCCACTGGTGTTCACAATATGGTGGACGTGGTTGCTGATTCTACGGCAGCGGGTACGGCTGCTGGTGCACTTGCTGTGTCTGTGTTGGAGTCGACATCCAAGATCCATTTGTCCGACACGTCCAATATTTCCGTTACCGATGGCAATCTGATTGTTAATGCCGACTCGCTGGATCAAACGCGCAATATGGCGCGCGCTAACGGCGATATTGATGGTGCGATTGGCATTGCGCTAGCGATCGATTATCAGAATACCAAAACCAAAGCCTATGTAGATGGCACTGTTGATGTGAATGCTGGCGGTGCCAATACCGGTAATATCGAAGTCACCACTGAGCACGCCAAAAAGGATATGGACATCAATCGTATGTTCATTATCCCGTCGACCGCTGGGGGTGTTGAGGCCACCAGTTTTGTGGGTGATAACAAAACCGGCGAATATTTGGATGATGCTAAGTCTGCTGCGATTACCAAAGCAACCTCTTGGGCGACCACGCCTATTTCCAATTACATCAAAAAGATTATTCCTACCTCCGATGAGGTTTGGGATTTTGACTTGTCGGCTTCTTTGGCTGTGGCCATTGATATTAACAGTGCCGATTCCCGTATTGGTGAAACCACTGATGATGGAGACAGCAACTACGCTGATGTAGAAGCGGATGGTCAGGTATTTGTTACCTCCAAAATCGAAGCGCGTCCTAAAGTTTCTGCCAGTGCCTCGGCAAAAGATGAGGGTTACTCTTCCGATCGTAATGAGCCAACCTCTGTTGGTGTGGCGATTGGTATTGCCCATCAAACCCTGCTGAATGACGCTGATGCCAGTATCGGTGTGAATGCCGAACTGGATGCCAAAGATAGCATTACTGTTAAAGCGGAATCCTTGAACGAATACGACCCCAATAGCTTGTGGGGTTATAATCTGATTGCGCCGTTGCTGGATTCAAATCGTGAGGCGACCTACACCACACAGGATACCGGTTCCAAAACCATCAAGACGGATGACACGGTTGATGTCAAAGGCAATATAGCCAGTGGTAACGGTGAACAGGGTAGCCGCTACAAGTATATTGGGTTAAGTGATCGTGTAATCACAGACCTGTCACAGGAAGATTTTACCGACGAGACCTATTGGGAAAATCTCGGTAATGGCGCCTACAACACCGGCATGACGTTTGTGCGCACTCTGTCCGGTTACGTAAACAACAATTTAGGTTTCTACAAAACCTTCGATGCCATGGCCTCTGCGGCCACCGAAGGGCAAAAGTCTGCCGGTGCCGGTAGTGTTGTTGTTCTGGCGTTGAGCCAGGAGGCGGATGCGCAGATTCATAGCGGCGCCAAGATTAACCAGGATGATGACGGTGCTACCGATAGCGATAACTTTGCCACTGGTAACCGAGATGTGCTGCTGCAAGCAGATGGCGTAAACCATTCTGTTTTGGCTGCAGGCAATGTATTCCCGTCGCTGCCAACGGGTTCGGACCAGGAAACCAAGGACAGTGAAACCGCAGCCGGCGTAGGCGTTGTGGTTGGTGTTAGCATGGCCGATGTGACGGCCAAGATTCACGATGGTGTTCAACTTTATGCCGATAGCCTGGAGGTGGATGCCAATACCATGTCGGTGACGGTTAGTCTGGTGGCCGCCGGTGGAGAGGCGAAGGATTCCTCCTACAATGGTTCAATTCTGTTTAACGCTATTGATAACGATACTCTGGCGCAAATTGATAACGGTGCGACGGTTGTCGTTGGTACGGCCTCCAGCTCTTCAACAGAGCCTCTGCTGCAAGTTACCGCAGATGATGAAGCCTATCTGATTGGTTTGGCCGGTGCGGTATCTAAATCTGAATCTGTTGGATTTGGTGCGTCAGTAGCGTCCAATATTGTTCTGCGTAATACCGAGGCGGTTATCGGTAACAAGCATGACAACGATACTGTTGGTACGCCTGGCAGTGTTATCGTTTACGGTGATGTGAAAGTCAGCGCCTTAAACGAAGGTTTTATTGGTTCCTTTGCGATTTCCGGTGCGATTACTTCTTCCAGTCCGGGTGAGGTACCTGCTAATGGTACCGGTGGTACCCAGGGCAGTGATGGCAGCAAGCAGAGTACGCAGGACCTGGCCAGCTGGCAGAGTAACTGGTCTGCAGTATTGGGCGAAATGAAGTCCAGTCAGAAGTTCCAGGAAGCCGGTGAAGCAACCGATGCGGCTCAATCTAAAACCGGCTGGGGCGTGTCCGGTGCCGTGACTGTCAACGTGATGAACGATGACGCTCGGGCCTATATCCACGATATCAATTCCTTTACCGCAGACGATATTGTTGTCAGCGGTAAAAACACTACAAATCTGGCATCACTTGCCGGTGCTGTGTCCTACTCGAAAGGTGATGGCACTACTAGCTCGCGCGGTATCGCCGGAGCTATCGGTGTTAACGTTCTGTGGGGTAACACTGAAGCTGTTGTTGATAATATCAATCTGGTCACTGCTGATTCTCTGGATCTTGATGCAGAGCGTTCTGGTGCCATCGTCGCGTTGTCCGCCAGTGTGGGTGTGGCGACCGGTCGTAGTGGTATTGCGGTTGCGGGTTCTGTTGCTGTAACCAATGCCGAATACACTGTAAAAACCGAGCTGAAAAACCTGGGTGACGGTATCGATAACGGTAAGGATATCGATATCGCTGGTGGCATAGATCTGTTGTCTAGCGGCAACACCGATATGGTGATGGTTGCCGGTGCCGGAGGCTTCGGCGGTAAGGTTGGTGCCGGTGCCTCGATTGGCTTTGCTCGTATTGCCAATACCATTGAATCGACGGTGCAAAATGTTGAAGGCTTGGAGCACAGTGGCAATATCAGTGTTCAAGCCAAGAGCGATGATCTGATAGTTTCTGTTACCGGTTCTGCTGGGGTGTCCACTGGCGGTGGCGATAAAGGCTTCGGTCTGGCAGGAACCTTTAACCTGAACTTTGTCGATAACACCATTACCGCACAAATGGTAAATGTTGAAAGTGAAAACACTTCAACCGGTGATGTTGATGTGTTTGCTACCGATGATTCCGCGATGTTTGCCTTTGCCGGTGGTATCGGTTACGGCAAAAATGTTGGTTTGGGTATCGCCTTTGCGATGAACTTCTTTACCAACACCATTACAGCAAAAGTGGATAACTCTCGCCTGAATAACTCCGGCTCTGTATCTGTCCGCGCACTGGAAAATGGCTGGTCGGCTACCGCTGGTGTTGGTGGCGCTGGCTCTGAAAAGCTGGCACTTGCAGGTGCGATTACGGTCAGTGAAACACAGAATACCGTAGAAGCTTATATTAAAGGCCAGAGCGTCATTAATGTTGGTGATGAAGTTGTGGTGCAGGCGGCTGACACCACTACGGCAGTGAATATTGCCGGTGGTTTAGCCTTCTCTTCCAAAGGTGCATTGGGTGCATCTATTGGTGTTAACCTGATTGAAAACACCATTAAAGCCAATATCGACAGTTCTGATGTTACAGCGGGTACCGAAGGCGTTAATGTCTTGGCGACCTCTGACTCTACTTTGGTGACCGTAACTGTAGGTGGTTCTGGTGCAAGTAAGCTGGCATTGGGTGGCGCGATTTCGGTTAATGAAGTTAAAAATACAACCACTGCCTCTGTAACCGATTCAGAAAACTTTGCCACCAATAAAGTGACTTCTGCAGGTGATATCACTATCGCTGGTGCAGACAGTACGACCATGGTGGTTATCGCAGGTGGTGCCGCAGGTTCTGGCAAGGCAGCCGTAGGCGCAGCAGTTGCGACTACGCAAGTAGAAAGTACCATCGAAGGTTATGTTAGCGGCGCTAACGTTTCCTCTACAGGTGGAAACGTCAATATTACTGCAGGCTTCTCGCCGCGCGGTTCTGATATCGATCTGAATGCACTGGGTGTAGATCAATCCGCCTTGCCAAGTGATACCGATCTTGGTTCTCAGATTATCAATGTGGCGATTTCTGGTGCGGGTGCTGGCAAATTTGCCGCCGGTGGTGCGATTAACCTGAACTGGATGAAGAACCAGGTTAAAGCCTATGTGGATGATGGTGCGAATGTCACAACATCTGCATCTAACAAAGACGTCAATATCAAAGCCAAAGATGATGCCAGCATCATCAGTGTTGCGGTTGGTGCTGCGGGTGCCGGAACCGCTGCTGGCGGTGCTGCCATTTCTTATAACTACATTGGTGGCGATCCAGGCAATCCTTCCCGTGAGGTTCCTTCTGATCCTGCTAACAGTGATGCCAGCTATGTCTTGGCCTATGTCGATAACGCAAGCGTCGATAGCCAGGCGGGCGATGTAAATATTTTTGCTGATGCAAATGCGTTAATTGTTAATGTCACCATTGGTGGTGCTGGTGCAGGCACCGGTGCATTGGCGGGCTCTATCTCCATCAACTTTATGCGCAATATTGTGAAGGCGCAGGCCAAAAACGGTGCCGATGTTGATGCGGGTAATGATGTAAACCTTCTGGCAACGACCAGCCCGCTAATGGTGATTGTTGCGGGTGCAGGCTCTGGCGCGGGCACCGGTGCGGTTGGTTTGGCTTCTGCCACCAACGACATGATTTCTGATATTGAGGCCAGCATTGAAGGTACTGGTACAACTGTTACTGCGGACAGTGGTGATGTGGTTGTTGTTGCCAGCATTGTGGATAACAACACCAGCCCAAGTGTGACCTTGGCTGATGATGGTAATGATGACGAGCAAGACGCTGAGTTTGATGCGCAAATTTGGTCCTTCGCTGTTAGTGGCTCAGGTGCTGGCACTGGCGCTGGTGCAGGTTCTATTTCCCTAAACTGGATTCGCAACAACATTCAGGCGCATGTATCTGACAGTGCTCAGGTTACTGCGACTTCTGGTAAAACCGATGTGCGTGCTAAAGATGATTCCACCATTAATGCATTGGCGGGTGCCGGTGCTGGTGCGGGTACTGCGGCAGTAGGTGCGTCTGTTGCCTATAACTATATTGGTGGTGATCCGGATGCACCGGGTTCAGCAACCAAGAATCAAATTAAAGCCTATATCGATAACGCCACGGTAAATTCCGATACCGTTAACGTAGCGGCTAGCTCCAATTCCAATATCAATAACTTGAGTATTGCCGGTAGTGGCGCGGGTACTTTTGCCGGCGCTGGTGCCTTGTCGCTTAACTGGATCCGAAAAGATATGGACGCGCGCATTACCAATGCGCAGGTGACGTCAACCGGTGATATTGATCTGCAGGCTAAAGACACATCTAAGATGAAATCTGCTGCAGGTCAGATCAGTGGTGCGGGTACCGTGGCCATTGGTGCTTCGGTTGCTTATAGCGATATCGCTAATGAGATTGAGGCTGGTGTTAACAGCGGCAGTACGGTCGAAGTGACCAGTGGTAACACTGGCAATATTAATATTGAAGCTTTGTCAGATGCAGAAATCCTGACCTTGTCTGCCGGTGTTTCCGGTTCCGGTACCGTTGCCCTGGCTGGTTCCGGTGGTGGTAGTCTGATCGGCAATACTGTGTCTGCATACATTTCCGGTTCTACGGTATCCACTGATGACACCGTCGTTGTGTTCGCCGAATCTGCCGATTATATCCAGAGCTACGGCGGCACCATTTCCGGTTCCGGTACAGTGGGTGGCGGTGTTACGGCGTTTGTTAACAAGCTGACCTCAACCACCAGTGCTTACATTAGCGCCGACTCAACCGTGACGGCTCTAGGTGTCAATGCAGGTACTGTTGATAACTGGACAACTGACGGCGAAGGTAACGAGACCTTCCACAATAACCAGTCAGTCAACGGTTTGGCTGTCGTTGCCAATACCGATAATGAAATTGATGTTATTGCGGTTACTGCTGGTGTTGGCGGTGTTGTAGGTGTTGCCGGAAACCTGGTGGTTAATATTGTTGAAACCACTACCGATGCCTACATCAGTGATTCAGCTGTAAATAGTAATGCGAACCGCGGCGAGACTGCGCGTGTTATGGCGCATACCACTACTGATATTGGTAGTGGTGGTGGTCAGTTAAGTGGCGGTGGTACCGCTGCTCTGGGTGTCACTATTGATACCAGTATTATTAATAACACGACCCGTGCTTATATTGCTGATGACGATGTAAATTCTGATGCCGATAATGTTTACGCATCTGATGTGGAAGTTATTGCGCTAAGCAATGAAATTATTTCGACCACGGTTGTTGGTTTGAGTATTGGTGGTTACTTCGGTGGTGCCGGTACTGGTGGTGCAATCAAGAGTACCTCGCGTACGGATGCCTTTATTCGTAACGCCAATGTGACAGCGACTGACGATATTGACGTTGAAGCTAACTCCTGCGTCTACGGCAAATTTAACGCCGGTACGGTAGGTGGTGGCCTTGTAGGTGCAGGCGCAACCGTTGCGGTTGGTATCTTTGAAGGTACCACTAATGCTTACGTGGCTGGTGGTATTTTAAATGCTGGTAAGAACGTTTCTGTTACAGCAGACAGTTTTGAAGAAGCTGCTGTTCTGGCGGGTACCGCCGCAGCCGGTGCTGGTGGTTTAGCTGCAACAGTCTCTGTTATCAATATGGCTTCCAGTACCAATGCCTGGATTGGTCAGGATGCGACTACGCTGTTTAATTCCGATATTAATGCGGGTGAAAAGGCCAGTGTGACTGCCAACAACCGTGTTGACGTCAACAAGGATAGCAGCCGTACTAACGGTATCGGTTCTGCGGGTATCGGTGGTGTCGCGGTGGGTGCCTCCGTTGATGTGATCACGGTCAACAACAGCACCACAGCCTTTATTGCTGAAGGCGCCGATGTAGATGGCTATACCGGCGTGAGCGTATTGGCGGATGCCAAGCGCAATCTGGAATCAACGGTAGTCGCTTTTGCCGGAGGTGCGGGACTTACCGTCAGTGGGGCGGTATCTGTTATCTCTGTAGGCTCCGGTGTAACCGGTAAAGGTCAGGAGGCTACTAACTCCAGTCAGACTGCTATCAGTGCAGTAATGACAGGCTCTACGTCTGGCTACAGCTCTACTTCTCGTTATACACAAAACAGCGGCACCCAGGATTTGAAAAATGGTGATCTTGTCGATGCTAATGACGGTAATCGTTACCGTTATGAAGGTAATGATGCCACTGGCGTTAACCTGGGTTCTCAAACCTACACAGGTTCAAACTGGAGTTTGGTCGGTGAAAGCAAAGATTACACAGGTGCTGCTGACTACAGTAGCGCTGCAACCGCAACATTGGCGGCAAATGAGTCTGTTGATCTGGTAACCGGTTACACAGGTACAACCGGTTCTATCGGTAACCGTTACGAATATATTGGCAGCACGCCTTTAGCGGTAACCGACTGGAGCATAGTAGACTTTTCTGATGACACGGTTTGGCTGGACTTGGGTTCCAGCCAGAAGTTTGCTGATCGCTCTCAAGATGCTCAGGCAGATCTTACTGCAAGTGTTGTTGCCCGAGGCGATGTCGCCGCGAATGGCGATTTATACACCGTTGATTTGAATCAGGCGGCGGGTGCTAGTGGTACTACTGCCTTTATTGGTGATGATGCGACCGTCACTTCTTCGACGGGTGCGATCAGTGTCCAAGCGAAAGAGCATGTTGATGTTGAGCAGTTAACCGGTGCGGCAGCCATCGATATTATCGGTGTGAGCGCTGGCGGTTCAGTTGCTGTAACCACCTTGAGCAGCTCTACTACGGCTTATATCGGTGATGGCGCTGAGTTGAGTGCGGGCGGTAATATCACCATCGCTGCAACCTACAGCAACGATATCGAAATTGATGCCTACGGTGGTTCCGCCAGTTTGGGTGTTGGTCTGGGTGCACAGGTGGCGATCGTTAATGACTCCAGTTCACAGGCTGCTTACACCGAAGATGGCACCAGTAACTCAACGGGTACACAAATTAATGATGCTGCTGATGTTACTGTATCGGCAACTGCAACCCGTAATATTGATATCGAAGCTAAAGGTGTAGCTGCTGGTTCTGCGGCAGCGGGTGCTGCTATCGGTGATATTACGGTGGGTGGCAGTACCAAGGCATACCTTGGTGATTACACGCAAGTGGGTAAAGGTTCCGGCAATGTTGTTGGTTCACTGACCATTACTGCAGATAATAATCTGACCGTGTCGCAAGACATCTGGACAGTGTCTGCCGGTATTGGTGCTGCCGCCATTAACGTTGGCAGTGTGGATTATGACTCCTCAACCCTGGCGTATATTTCTCAAAACTCTCGTGTAAAAACCACGGGTGCCACCGCGGTTTCTGCCGATTCTACTCCGGATATTGATAGCACCATGCACGGTGTTTCGGCTGGTGGTTTGGCCGTAGGTGCGTCGGTAACGGATATTGATATTGATACCACCACCAAAGCGACCCTGGGTGATCCGGATAACGAAGCTAACGGTTCTATCACAATCAATGCCGGTTCACTGAACGTTACTGCTACCACAACCTTGGGTAGCAGTGGTTACTCTGCGCAGGCGTACTCCAGTGGTGCGTCTGGTGCCTTGATCGGTGTTGATTCCACCAATGCCTATGTTGATAACAATGGCGATGTAACTGCTTATATTGCTGATGGCGCTACCCTGACAATTTCCGGTGCTGTGATTCTTGGTGCATACAACACGACTCGTCAGGATGTTGAGGCAAACAGTGCTGCTGGTGGTGTGGTTGCCGCTGGTGCTGCTGTGGCGCGTGTGGGTAGTGATACCGATACCAAAGCCTATGTTGGCGATAGCGTTACTATTACGGCTAACACGGTACAGGTGTCTGCGGTAGGTAATGATGACAACTTTGCCGATGCTACCGCGGGTAGCGGTGGTGTTGCTGCGGGTGCGGGTGCAGAAACCACCACCAACAATGACAGTTATACCTACGCGGCGATTAAAGATAGTTCGACCATTAATGTCGCCAGTAATTCTAATGTCGTGATTGTTTCCGGTAGCTCGACCTATACCGATGAAGGTGGTGTGGTTGATGTAGCACAGGGCGAAACTGTTGATATCACGCAGTCAACAAATCCTGATGCGGCCTTTGGAACTCGCTACGAGTATGTCGGCGGTAATGTCGCGGCTGATTACAACACCTCTTACACCACGCTGGTTGATCCAACGGATATTTCTCAAGGTGTGACTGATCTGCTGACTTTTGTCACCGGTGATACTGTTGATGTTTATGTTAACCACACCGGCGGTGGCGATGGCGGTTATCGTTACCAATATATCGGTGCTGGTGCGACCGAAAATATGTCCAGCGTAGACTTTACTGGCAGTGACTGGGTGAAGTTGGCGCTGGTAAGTGATCCGGACTACACCACAGCTTCCGGTACCCTGGATATTTACAACGGCAATAGTGTTGATGTGATGAGTGGTCATACTGCAGGTGGCGCTGTTGGCTCTCGTTATGAATATATTGGTGCCGCCGATGCGGTAACCGCAAATAATATCAATCTGGCGACGGCCAACTTTGGTGATAACACCAAGTGGAAGCTGTTGGGCGAAAGCCGTGCTTCTACCGCCGCGATTGATCTGGCGACGGAAGATTTCACCAATACCAACTACTGGAAAGAAGTGGGTCTGGTGAGTGGCGCCGGTGAAATTCAAATTAAGGCAGAACACACTGCCAAGTTTAACGGTGAAATTACCGTCGGCGCCGGTGGTGCCTTGTCTGGTAGTGGTGCTGTAGCAGATCACAATGTGACGGCGGATGTACTGGCCGAAATCGGTAGCAGTACTCTCACCGCGCGTAACATTGATGTAGATGCGATCAGTCGTGCCAGCAAAGATTGGTTGTCCAACAATACTGATAATATACGCGGCACCACCGGTGGTGCTGTCAGCGGCGCAGGTGCCAGCAGCGATACCGATCTGGATTTCAATACCCAGGTTGTGATTAAAGATGGTGCTGCATTAAATATTGTCGGCGATGAAACTGATCCTGGTGATCTGTCTCTGGATGCCTTTAACGACTTCCTGGTTAAGGACAAGGTTACGCTGATAACCGGCGGCGCACTGGCCGGTGCCGGAGCCGATGTCACTATCGATACCTCAGAAGATCTGGCCAAGGTATCGATTGGCGATGCTGATTTGACCACCATTGGTGATGTCAATATTTCTGCCCGCGGTACCGGTGACTTTGCCGGTAAGTTGAATCTGGAAACCTATGGTGCGGGTACCGTATCGGTTGCCGACACCAATGTGAAAATTGATCCAACCAATGAAATCTACTTTGGTAACGGTGCGAATATTGTTGCCGACGGTGATCTGAATATTTCTGCCGGTACCAACACCAACTTCGAGCGTGATGCTTATACCTCGGATGCCAAGACCGATAGTTTTGCCGGTAGTGCGATTCCAATCGACAGTGTTGATGCAACCACGTGGGTGCGTCAGACCAACACCATTACCGTAGCCTCAGGTTCTACCCTGCAATCGGCGCGTGATATCAAACTGCACGCAGAGCGTCTGGGCTTTGCCAATACCACGGCGCAAGCGAAGGGCGTTAATTGGGCCAGCTCGATTGCCGATGGTATTAACAGTCTGACCGGCGGCGGTAGCGAGATGTACGACGGCTATGCTGACTTTGATGCGGTCGGTTCTGTCATCGTTGAAGGTACTTTGCAAACCGGTATCAAGCGTAACGTTGAGTTGGTTATCAACAACCTGACGGCCGGTGTGACCGAGATTAATGCCGGTGACGATACCAGTGATAGCAGTAAAAACTACGGTACCAAAGACCTTAACTTTACCGTTGGTACCAAGCCGCTGAATTCAACGTTGATCAATCAACTGCGTTATGCAGAAACACAATTGCGTCAGTACGGAGACGATAACGCCCAGCTGAAGGCCTACTACGCAGGTGAAGTTACTCGTATTAAAGCCGAGCTGGATGCACAAGGTTTGCTGGAAACGCAAACTATTACCGTAGGTGGTCAGCAGGTCACCATTACCGGTGCGACCGAATATAACGCCGCTCTGATTTCTGTGGATCCCATCTGGGCACAAGCGGGTGTGATTGATGTTCGCGCTGATAACCTCACCGGTTCCGGTGTAGTGGATGCTCCGGGGGATGCGAGTGTAAGTATTACCAACAATACCGAAGCATTCCTGGAAATCGAAGGCATTATTATTCCAGAGACTAATGGTGGTCTGTACCTGAATGGTACTGTGACACCAAGTCAGGATAGCCTGCAAATTACCAATGCGAACAATACCGATCCGACTATCGAGATCACCAATACCTATGACTTTAGTGGTAATGGCAAACCACCTGCTGCTATTTCCATTGTGGGTGATGTGGATAACCTGGGTGGACAGCTGACCATTGCTAACCCGGAAGGCGATATTGAAATATTCTCACAAGTACGTGCGAAGAATATGTCGATTACCGCCGGTGGTAATGTACTTATTCAAGGGCTCTCGCAATACACTGTAGGTGGAGAGCCTTACTCAACGATTAATAACTATACCAACAGTGGTCAGCAAAGCGGTGAGCTTGTACAGGCCGCGCTGGTGAATGCGCTTAAGACTGCTCCAACGGGTGTTAATCTTTACGGCGATAAAATATCCATTGATGCTGAATACATTAACCTCAATGGCGTTATCCAGTCTGGTAAAGATAATCTGAGCATTGATATCACCACTGCAGCTGAGACGGAAATCTCCAAAATTGGTAGTGGTGTCACCGGTAAGGTATTACTTGAGACTGTATCTACCGACACGATTAAGGCTTACTACAATACTGCGACGGGTAAGATTGAATTGCAGGAAGTGAGTATTGGTGGTGGCCATGTTGAGCTGATTGGTCATATTCTTAATTCAGGTTATGGCGAAATTAAAGTTCTAGCCGGTTACGGTACTATTGATGTAGACAACCGCACCAAGTATGACTTGGTTATTAATCGCCTGGATGCATCCACTAAAGGTGGCGGCACCCTGTTAATTGCTGACAAAGCTAAGGGGACCACCAGTAATCCTTCTGTAACGCTGTATCAAAATGCCGATATTGGAACTCACACCTACACTCCGGAAACTGGCTGGCGTTATGGTTATTCGGTTGATGTTCAGGATGCCGAGCGTCGTTATCTGACAGTGGCACAGAGTGGCTGGTTAGGTATCGACTTCCTGGCGGCGGATCCCCCCAACTCTTACTGGGATAGCACCGAGCGCCTGGCTGGTCCGACGTTGGCGGACGAAGGTCCGTACTACTACAAAGTGAGTGGTGCGAATACCGATCCGTATATTTACAGCTCTTCCACTGTGTCCGACAAAGTTGAGAACTTTACTGAGCATTGGACCACCAGTACCTGGTACGGTAAGAAAACTTACTACACCAAGTACACGCAGGAAGAGTACACAACCACAACGCATACTCACACGGTTAAGGCTGACTACGACATCAAGATTAATTTCTTTGGTCAGACTTCCGGCACCATTAATGTTGATTCTCATGTGAGTGGCGCAGACGTTATTATTTCCGGTCCAGTCCTGAACGATTCCGGTACAACCACCATCAAAACCGAAGGTGAGATTGTTCAGTTAAGCCAGTCAGGTTACATCAATGCCGAGCGCATTGTGCTGGATGCCAAGTTTGGTATCGCCAAAGATGGTTTTGCCCTGCAAACCAATCTGACTGATCCGGTTGTGAATTACGACAGTTCAGTTGATACCGTTGTATTCCTTAATACCGAGGAATTTGATTACCGCACTAACCAAGGTGGCACACAGGATCTGTCTATCGGTGATCGTGTACGTGTGCAACCGGGTTATGGCAATGGCGGTGATGGTGGCTATGTGTATCAGTACATTGGCCAGGGTATTACCGGTGCTAACCTCAATAGCCTGGATTACACCGACTCGTTTAACTGGAAGCGCTTGGATCAGGCCACTAACGATCAGGTGATGTTCGGCAATGACTTGTACGAATACACCGGTGGCCCCGCAGAAGTTAACCTTTCAACCGTTAATACCAGTGGTAGTAACTGGACCAAGGTTGAAACACTAACCAGCCTCAAAGCCTCCACCAACTACGGCGATATCAATATTGATGAGCTCAGTGGTGATTTGAATGTGGATGATATTACGGCAACTCGCGGTGATGTGAGCCTGAACGCTGCTGGCGGTATTTATGTTGGCCAGCAAACCAGCAGTACTTGGTATAACGGCCGCGTATCCGGTGGTGCTATTACCATGGTTGCTGAGCAGGGTGGCATTGGTAATTCTGCTTCCCGGGCATTGACCTTGAATACCGGTGACACGTCAAGCGATGTTCTGTCAGCGAAAGCGTCTGGCAGTATTTACGTTGAAGAAGAAAGTGGCGATCTGCGCCTGATGGGTACCAGTACTGATCCGTTACTGGAGCCAACCATTGGTGTGGTATCCGACACCGGCGAAGTGTACATCAAGGTTGTTGCCGGTAGCCTGATCGATGGTGACGACCAGTCCACCGAAGATACCCGTACCGCCGAAGAATTACGTAACGGTGTATGGGCAGATCTGGGCCTGACCACCGATACTGACACATCTTCTTCCGTGATGGGCAGCCTGGTGTCAGGTACGACCTATACCGTCATCGTTGAAGACGGACTTTTGTACTTCACCACTGATGGTTCGACCAAACTTAATCTGCAGGAAACCGCAAACGCCAAATCGTTGCACCGTATTTACTTTGATATTGATGGTGCCGGTGGAGTTGGTGAGTACGAATACATCACGCTGGATGCTAGTGCTTCAGGCGTGGATTCGACCAATAACAGTGTTGCACTCATTAATGACTTTGGACTGACGACCGGTGATACCGTCGAGTACCGTGTCTTTATTGGCTCCGATGCGAAGATTGAGCAAACCCTGGAAGACTTTGGTGCTGTTAAAGAAGCCGAGTACAACGCTTACTGGCAGTACCGCACGTCCTTTGGTGGAACTTACGATGCGAGCCAGCAAGTTACCC
Organism: Maricurvus nonylphenolicus; assembly: GCF_042854845.1. GTDB lineage: Bacteria > Pseudomonadota > Gammaproteobacteria > Pseudomonadales > Cellvibrionaceae > Maricurvus > Maricurvus nonylphenolicus. The sequence goes on from NZ_AP031498.1 coordinate 521,405, forward strand.
TGTCTCAGACTGAGAAAGATATTTATAAGGCGGCGCCATACAATTGGACAGATGCAGCAATTACTGCCTTGGAAGCCAAGCGCACGGCAGAATACCATGACCTGCATAATACCTATGGCGGTTTGGGTAATAGCTACAATGAAGCCTACCGTTACGAGCTGACTCAAGATCAAATTGATACAGTAAAAGCCGGTATTAAAGTCTGGTCAGAAGATGAGTTGTTAAATCTGATCAGTGCTGGCCTGCTGGTACCTGTAACTGATACTCAGACGTCGATTGAAAACCTGAATATCGAAGCTGCGGGTAACATTACGCTGGTTGCTGATAACACTGGCGGTGATGTGGGCTCCTCGGTTGGAAGTCATATTATCGATTTGGCCGATGTTAAAACTAACGGATTCAGTGACACTGATCGTGAAGTAATTGCGGGTGCTGAACGTTCTGACATCAGCTTCCTGCTGAATCTGCCTACTTCGGTGAATGATGTAAACTTTGTTCACAACGAAACTGGTGTTGATCAGATTAGCCGTACTGATAATGTGCGTTGGGATTCCGCTGCAGGTGGTAACTTTGCAGCCGGTATGCTCATTCAGGTATTCGGTAACTCTGCCAACGCGGCGGATGATGGGCTGTACTTTGAAATTGGTTCTATCTCTTCCGATGGTTACACCATTAATTTGGTTAACGGCGATCTGCTAAAAACCGAGGCCGGTGTAGATGTAGAGATTGCTCAAATCGTACCGAGTGCCAGCGTCACTGTTGATACCAATGTGATTATCGATGTTGCCGGCAACACCATTACTCGCACCGATGGCGGTAGTTGGGTTACCGATGGCCTGTCGGCGAATCAGGGTATTCAGTTGGAATACCGTTATCTGGATGAAGATGGTGCTCAGCAAACTACACGTTTCGATGTCACCATTGCCAGTGTCAATGCGAATACCATTACCATTGTGCCTAGCACTGACCTGGTCGCGATTGATACCAATAACACATTGATGGAGGTGTCTTACGCCGCGACCATCAACTATATCCGTGTAGACCTACGTGATGATATTGATCTGAACTCTGGTGGTCAGATTAATGTAACTGCTGATGATGATGCTTTCCTGGGGTCAGAAGATGACCTTCGCATCGGGGTTGTGACTGCGGGTGATTCCGTTCGAATCAAAACCAGTGGCGCCATCATTAACGCCGCGGGAGCCAACGCCACAAACGTTACTTCCAGCAGTCTGGTTCTGGAAGCGGGCAGTAAAGGCATTGGCGGTTCCAGCGCAGCTGATATGTTCTACGTCAATCTGGCGGATGATGGCATTCTAACCTTGCGAGCCAGTCAGGATATTTATGTGACTGAGCGCACCAACAATATGAACCTGGGTACTATTTACTCCCAGTCGGGCTCGGTGAATCTCTTCACCTTGAGCGGCTCTATTGTTGATGGTTTGAATCATGACTACGCCAATATTGCCGCAGGTACGGCGATTAATCTGACTGCTAATGGCGGTAATATCGGTGAGGGTACTACCGACGTACTGGATATTGATCTCAGCTCCAGTGCTGTATTGAACGCAACCGCAAGCGGCAATATTCACCTGCGCGAAGTTGTGGGTAATATGAATATTCAGAAAGTGCAGGCTGGCGGTGACGTTAACCTGGCTGCACACCTGGCGCTTCTGGATGCTATGGATGAAAACGGTGCTACCACTGGTGATCGTCCTCAAGCTGATGTTATTGGTGAAAACATTACCCTGACCGCAGAAGGTCTGACCATTGGTGTTTCCGGTAACGATCTGGATATTAATTCCGATGCGGGTACCGATACCGCTAATCACGGTGTTGTAACTACCTCCAGTGCTGAGAACTCATACCTGATTGAAACGACGGGCGATATGTATATTGCCAACGTTGGAGCAGGAACTGCCGGCGGTGCCTTCACCGCATTTATTCTGAGTGCGGGCGCCATCTATAACGGCAATGTTGATCCTCTGAGCTCAAATGTTAGCTCCGGTAAGGTTCGACTGTTTGCGGGTGGAGATATTGGTACACAAAGCAAGCGTTTACAGTCCACCGTTTCTTACCTTGAGGGTAAATCTACAGGTGGCAGTGTTTGGATTACCAATACCGGGGCCGTTGAAGTAGGTGGTGTTTCTGCTGATGGCCAGGGCATCATCGCGACCAATGGCGTGTCGCTTGAAGCCAATAGTCCTATTAATGTTGCGGAAAATATTACGGCAACATCGGGTGATATTGTTCTGACCGCCAACGAAGATGCTGGTGGCGATAACGACGCCGACGATATTGTGATTCAGGATAATATTCTGGTGACTGCTACCAGTGGCTCTGTGCATGTCAATGCAGCGGATTCCTTCTTCCTGAATACCGGTGCAGTGATTTCTGCTTCGCAACAATTTACCGTAACCAGTATTGATACCGTGGCGGATAGCTTGGGTACCGATATTGTGATTAACGGTACGGTTAATGCCAATTCCATTACCTTAACGGGTAGCGGCCAGGTGGATAACTGGGACTTCAATAATACTCTAACTGCTAACGGGGCATTGAGCCTGGATATGGCCGGCGGCAATGATGTGCTGACCGTCGATGCAGTCTTGCAGGGTGCTTCGCTGAGTATTGCAACTGGAGCAGGTATTGATGACCTGGATATCAATGCAAGCTTAATTGCGACGACCGGAGCCTTGAGCATTAATACCGGTACCGAGAATGACTTCCTGACCGTATCAGCTAATGTATCCGGTGGTTCTATTGCCATCGATACTGGTGCAGGTACTGATGATGTTGATATCAATGCACAAATGAATGCTACCGGTAGCTTCACAATCGATACCGGCAGTGAGAATGATTATCTGACCATCACCGCAAACCTGACCGGCGCTTCTTTCGATATCGATACCGGCACGGGTGTTGATGATATCGATATCACCAGTAGCCTGACGGCGACAGGTGCCCTGTCCATTGATGCTGGCGACGATGCCGATAACTTGAATATTTCTGCTACTGGCGTGTTGGATGGTGATGCCATCACGGTTGATTTAGGTTCGGGTACAGACATCTTTACCCTGGCGGGTTCTATCCTGGGTAACAGCATCTCCATCACCGGTGATGCAGGTGTTGATACTCTGACCTTTACCGGTGTGCTGCGTGACAAGAATGCCGCTGGCGATGGTGATGTGGGCATTATCAGTATCGACCTGGGTTCAGAAAACGACACCATTACTCTGGATGAAATGCAGGAAATTACCGGTCGTGCCCAGATCCTGGGTGGCACAGGTGATGACAATATTAATATCGATCGCCTGCATACCCGTGCAGAAGATCTGGATCTGGATGGTGGCGAAGGTTCCGATAACTACTATATCCAAACCAGTAATTTGGATGTGGGCGGTGCGCGTACCGATAACGTGATCAATGTATTCGATACTGGCGTATCCGGTAACGATGCTCTGATCGTTGATGGTACAGCCGACAGTGATTTGTTCCTAGTTCGCGAAAACTTTATTGCACGCATGCATGGTGTAAGTGCAGGTGATGATTACCGTAATTACGCTGAAATTGAGCGCATTAATTATAACGGCAATCTCAATGGTGACCCGACGCTGGATGCTGATGACAAGGTCATCGAGTCTGGTATTACCATTAATGCAAAAGCGGGTGCTGATGAATTTATCTTTGATGATACCGGCACAACCTTCACGGTAAATGCAGGTTCAGGTGAAGATAGCTTCCTGGTTGGTCAGGTCTTTGGGCATGAACCAACAGCGGCAGATGGTGTTGCTGCAGGAGATGAAATCAAGGGTACTGATGTAACCCGCGGCTTCCTAAGCTACGGTACTAGTCACCAGGTGACCCTGAACGGTGATGCAGATAACGATTTCTTCTCGGTCTACAGTAATAAAGGGGTTCTGTACCTGAATGGTCATGCCGGTGACGATAACTTCGAGCTGCGTGCCTTTATTGCAACCGGTTTGAATGTGTCCGGAGGTGCTGGTGCTGACACCATCAACTACAACATCAATGCACCGGTGTATATCGATGGTGGTGAGGGCAATGATACCGTCACCATTATTGGTACCGAGGCTGACGATGTATTCCTGATCAATAAAGACGGTGTCTTTGGTGCGGGTCTAACCATCAATATCGAAAACAGTGAGTTGATCGAAGTTGATGGTCTGGAAGGCGACGACACCTTCTACATACAAGGTCTGCAAGGTGGCCCGGTCGTTACCAGCCTGATCGGTGGTAATGGCAGCGATGACTTTGTGATTACCGGTGATGTCACCAAAACAGTTTCCGGCATTGGTACCCCGAATACCGATATCGATACGGTGACAGGTAATCTGATCATTAACGGGGGCCAATCAGAAACACCGCGTATTCTGCGCACAGCCGTCATGCTGCCGTCAGAAACGCCAAGTGATCCTATCGCTATCGCTGATCTGACGGACGAAACCGTAGAAACTGATGAACTGTTTATCTTCCGCGATCATGCGATAGCTGCTGAATCTTGGGCGCTAACCAGTAAGAAAGTTAATCGTCTCGATGCTGGCAGTGAACTGGATATAGATTACAGTGGCCTTGAAGTTGTTGAGCTGATGTTGGGTGAAGGCAATGACACCGCATCGGTAAATACGACGGCTGAATCCTTAACGACCAGCATGTCTTTCTATGACGGCAATAAGTTGGAGCGTTCTGTAAGTACTGATACCTGGTACAAGTTGGGCTACCGCGTCGGTGATGAAATTGCCGTTTCCGGTGCAGGCGATAATGATGGCTCCTACATTATTAGCTCTATTTCTTCTGACGGTTTAACTGTTGAGTTAGCTGGGGCGACCTTCACAGATGCCATTGCTGTTGCCGATGTAACCGCTATGCGCCTGTTGCCAATTACCGTAGTCCACGGCGGTGGTAACCAGGAAACAGCACCAGGCGTTATGGGTGGCGATACCATTACGGTAACCGGTACCGGTTATGGTGATGGCAGTAACGTACCTGTGATTATCTTCGGTGATACCTCTCAGGATGGAAGTCGTTATACCGATAACGACGCACTTAACCGTAACGATCAAGCGCGCGGTTTTGCTAATCATGGTAACGATACTATCGACGCATCAGCTGCAACGTCTGGTGTTGTGATCTACGGTGGCGCCGGCAACGACCGTTTGATTGGTAGCCAGGGCGATGACCATATTCTGGGTGGTTCTGGCGATGACCATATCGAAGGTCAGGGCGGTAACGATCACATTTACGGTGATTCCGGCCTGAATATCGATATCAGTGAGCGCACCAGTCTGCGTACGGATGCTACCAAAGCAATCCTCGATATCGTCACCGTGAATGCTTCACTGAATACCACCGCAGACTCTCTGCTGGTTGGTGATGATGATATCTGGGGCGGTGATGGCAACGATATTATCTTCGGTGATCACGGTATCATTACCCAGGAGCGTAATAACTTCCCTGAAGACCTGCGCCTGTTTACCACGGGTAATATCATGTCCATTGAGTCAGATGTTGAAGCATCTGGTGGTGCCGATGAAATCTACGGTGGCAATAACAATGACATTATTATCGGCGGCAACGGGGCTGATGAAATCGAAGCGGGTGCTGACGACGATATTGTTATCGGTGATAACGGTGAGGTCAGCTATGTAAATGGCGACACCAACATCTCCACATTGGATCTGATCACTACCCGCAACTATATCTACGGCGCCGGCGATACCATTTCTGGTAACGGTGGCGATGATAAATTGTTAGGCGGTGCTGGCGATGACTTTATCTACGGCAATGACAGTGCAGGCACAGAAATCGCCAATGACGATGACGTCATTATTGGTGATGAAGGTCTGATCGTACTGGCCGCTTCGCAAATCACCCGTGTTGCGAGTAAAGAAGATAATCTGAGCGCAGGCTCTGACACCATTCATGCTGGTGCTGGTTTCAATCGCATTATCGGTGGCGCGGGCGGTGACAGCATAACCGCAGGCACCGGTACCGATCATGTGTTGGGCGACCACGGTCAGCTGGATTACACCAGCGGTGTATTGGTTTCCGCACAGAGCCATCTTGCTATGCACGGTAATGGCGATGTTGACACCATTACTCTGGGCAATGGCGATACCGTTGTTATCGCTGGCGAAGGCGGCGATACGGTAACCGCAGGAACCGGTTCTGATATTGTGATCGGTGATAATGGTTCAGCGACCTTTACCAATGCCGGCGTTCTAACCGACCTTGACAGTACTGATGCCGATGACTCCATCGGTGGCAACGACATCATTAATCTGGGCAATGGTAATACCAAGATTATCGGTGGTGCAGGTAGTGATAATATTGATACCGGTACAGGCATCGATTATGTCTTGGGTGACCACGGCTCGATGGATTTCCATACCGACGGTACCCTGACTCGTATCGAAAGCGAACTGCAAACTCTGGGTGCACAGGACTTTATCGATCTGTACGACGGTGACACGGTTGTCATTGCCGGCAGCGGCAACGATGAAGTGACCACCACCGGTGACTACGACGATGTTGTGTTGGGTGACCACGGTTACATTACCTGGACTAACGCGGGTGTGATTACCGCGATGGTTAGTGAGTCCCTGGATCAAGGCGGTGACGATACCCTGCGCTTGGCTGATGGTGATCACTGGGTGATTGGCGGCTTCGGTGCTGATACCGTGATTGCGGGTACCGGTGCAGACATCGTGATTGGTGATAATGGTTCGGCAACTTTCACCGCGGGCGTACTGACTCGATTGGAAAGTACTGATGCGGTAGACGCGACGGGGGGCAACGATACCCTGACTCTGGGTGACGGCAACACTGATGTGATTGGTGGTGCAGGTACCGACGATATCGATACCGGTACGGGCCGTGATCATGTTCTGGGTGACCATGGTTCCATGGACTTCCACACCGATGGCACATTGACTCGTGTCGAAAGCGAACTGCAAACTCTGGGTGCACAGGACTTTATCGACCTGTACGACGGAGACACGGTTGTGATTGCCGGCAGCGGCAACGATGAAGTGACCACCACCGGTGACTACGACGATGTTGTATTGGGTGATCACGGTTACATTACCTGGACTAACGCTGGCGTGATTACTGCAATGACCAGCGAATCCCTGGATCAAGGTGGTAACGATACCCTGCGCTTGGCTGATGGTGATCATTGGGTCATTGGTGGCTTCGGTGCTGATACCGTGATTGCGGGTACCGGTGCAGACATCGTGATTGGTGATAACGGTTCCGCAACTTTCACCGCGGGTGTGCTGACTCGTTTGGAAAGCACTGATGCTGATGACACTACCGGTGGCAACGATACGTTGACGCTGGGTGACGGTAACGCTGATGTGATTGGTGGTGCAGGTACCGACGATATTGATACCGGCACTGGCCGCGATCATGTTCTGGGTGACCACGGTTCCATGGACTTCCACACCGACGGCACTTTGACTCGTGTCGAAAGCGAACTGCAAACCCTGGGTGCACAGGACTTTATCGACCTGTACGACGGTGACACCGTAGTAATCGCTGGCAGCGGCAATGATGAAGTGACCACCACCGGTGACTACGACGATGTTGTGTTGGGTGACCACGGTTACATTACCTGGACTAACGCTGGTGTTATTACTGAAATGACCAGCGAATCCCTGGATCAAGGTGGTGATGATACCTTGCGCTTGGCTGATGGTGATCACTGGGTGATTGGCGGCTTCGGCGCTGATACTGTGATTGCGGGTACCGGTGCAGACATCGTGATTGGTGATAACGGCTCAGCAGTATTTACCAATGCGGGTGTTCTGACTCGTCTGGAAAGTACCGATGTTGATGACGTTACCGGTGGCAACGATACGTTGACGCTGGGTGACGGCAATACTGATGTGATTGGTGGTGCAGGCACTGACGATATCGATACCGGCACTGGCCGCGATCACGTTCTGGGTGACCATGGTTCCATGGACTTCCACACCGACGGCACTCTGACTCGTATCGAAAGTGATCTGCATACCCAAGGGGCGCAGGACTTTATTGATCTCTACGACGGTGACACGGTTGTCGTTGCTGGCAGTGGTAACGATGAAGTAACCACCACCGGTGACTATGACGATGTTGTGTTGGGCGACCACGGTTACATTACCTGGACTAACGCTGGTGTGATTACTGAAATGACCAGCGAATCCCTGGATCAAGGCGGTGACGATACTCTGCGATTGGCCGATGGTGATCACTGGGTGATTGGTGGCTTCGGTGCTGATACCGTAATTGCAGGTATCGGTGCAGACATCGTGATTGGTGATAACGGCTCAGCAGTATTTACCAATGCGGGTGTTCTGACTCGTCTGGAAAGCACTGATACGGATGACACTACCGGTGGTGACGATACGCTGACTCTGGGAGACGGCAACACTGATGTGATTGGTGGTGCAGGTACCGACGACATTGATACCGGCACCGGTCGCGATCATGTGTTGGGTGACCACGGTTCCATGGACTTCCACACCGACGGCACTCTGACCCGTATCGAAAGTGAACTGCATATCTTTGGTGCTGCGGATTACATCGACCTGTATAACGGTGACAATGTCGTTATCGCAGGTAGTGGTGGGGACGAAGTGACTAGCACTGGCACCTTCAACGATTATGTTATGGGTGATCAGGGTTACATCACTTGGAACAACGCTGGCGTGATTCAAGATATGGTTAGCGAATCTCTAAGCATTGGCGGTGATGACATTCTTAATCTGGCCAACGGTGATAACTACGTAATTGCCGGTCAGGGTAATGACATTGTGAATACCACCGGTGGTAATGATGTTGTCGCGGGTGATAGTGCTCAAGCTGAATTTATCAGTGGTCACTTAACGCGCTTCTTTAGCACTGATTTAAGTGATGCCACAGGTGGTGTTGATACTATCGATGTAGGTTCAGGCTTCAATCGTGTGATCGGTGGTACTGGTGGTGACACCATTACCACTGATACCGGTGATCATCATGTGATTGGTGATCACGGTGAGCTGAACTACAACACCTCGGGTATTATTCAGGATGCTTTCAGTACTCTGAATGATCAGGGCGGTGATGACACGATTAACGGCAATGGTAACGGCAATAACCTGATTATTGCAGGTCAGGGCGCTGACACTGTTACGACAACTAACGGTGATGACATCATCGTCGGCGATAATGGTGAGGCCACCTTTGAAAATGGTCATTTGGTCAACTTGCTAAGTACTGATGCCAGTAACATTACCGGTGGCAATGACATTATTGTTGCTGGTGCAGGGTTTAATCGCCTTATGGGCGGTTCGGGCGATGATCGAATCACTGGCCTTAGTGGTAAGGATCACGTCATTGGTGACCACGGTCAGTTCGAGTACATCGATACTGATATTCTAAAAAGTATGACCAGCCTCTTACCGGCAGAAGCCGGTAACGATGTGATCAATGTCGATGATGGTCATAACCGTGTCATCGCCGGTCATGGTGACGATACGGTAATTACTACAAATGGTGATGACCATATCATTGGTGACAACGGTGTTCTCACGTATGGCGACGATGGCATTATCGATAAGGCAGAAACCACAGATCATACTCTGGGCGGTATAGATACATTGCTAGCTGGTGATGGGCATAATATCGTTTTGGGTGGTTATCAAGGTGACACCATTGTTACTGGTGACGGTGCCGATACCGTTATTGGCGATAACGGCTTCATTAACTTCATTAACGGTGTTCGCAAGCAAGTCGAAAGTAATGATATTACCAACGCTACCGGCGGTAATGACGATATCAGTATTGGCGCTGGCAACGACCAGGTAATTGCCGGTGTTGGTAATGACCGTGTTACTGCCGACAGCGGTGAGAATATCATCATTGGTGACGATGGCTTTATCACCAGTGATGCTGGCGGACGTTACTTGATTGCTACCTCTGGTGGTGAGGAAGTGTTGGGTAAAGTCTTCCGTGCCAGCTTGGGCGGCGATGATACTGTGCAAGGCGGTAGCGACCGAGATGTTGTTATCGGTGGCTACGGTAAAGACATCCTTCGTGGTGGTGATGGCGATGATCTTATGGGTGGTGATGGCACCAAGGTCACCCGCGATCCAAGTTTCCTTACTATTCAGATTGAAAGCATCAATATTCTGATTGGTGATGATGATGAGTTGTACGGTGACGATACTGGATTCGCCGATAACGACATTATGATTGGTGGTTTCCTGAATGATGGTTTTGATGGGGACTTGTCGGCTGACGTTATTATTGGTGATTTGGCGCGTGTAACCCTGCAAACGCCAGATGGTAATATTGTCTTGTTGGGTGATAACACTGCTCTGCCACTGGACGCTGAGAATCCACCGACTCCATACAATGGTTCGTACGATACCGAGACAGAGCAGGTACTTACGGTTATTACTTTGTCTCAATCTCTCGATACCATTGGTAGGGATAACCAAGACTTGTATAACCCGCCTGAAGATGGCACTGAGGCAGCCTACTTGCTTAATAACGATAACAGGGATCTGCCTGTAAACCTTCTGGCTACCTTGGAGGCAGACTTCATGGGGGGAACCAATGGTTTGCTGGGCGGAATCATCGAAGAGCACTTGAATAATGGTGAGCGTCGCGCCGGTATCGATTTGGTCTTGCCAACAGGCACTCAAGCTGGCGAAGAGGAAACTGACGAGCTGGTTGAATTGTCTTGTGAATTGACTGAAGAGATACCGGATCTTCAAGGTGAACAGTTGCAGCAAGCCCTTGAGGCTTGTGAACTTGAAGAGCAAATCATGAACGAAAACGCTCGTGGCAAGGTCATCATCGGTGAAGGATCTTCTGATGAGGCCAAGGAAGAGGATCAAGCGCAGTTGTTTGACTCTCTCAAGCAAGGTAATGCAACAGCCGTTCAGGGTGCCCTTGCCGGTGCCCTGGGTTGGAAGCTGGCAGGAAAAGCCAAGGCGGGATCCGCCAAGGTTGATCGTCAAGCCATGGAGCAGGTTGCCAAGAAGGCGTCTGAGCGTCGCTACAAACGCTGGGATAGCTTGCGCTTCTGGTAAGCGCGGGTGAATTCCCGGTGTTAAGAGCAGCCCCCATCTGGGGGCTGTTCTTTTTCTGCCCTTTCTGGCATCGTCTTTTCTAGTAACAGCATAAGGCTCGGGCATTGAATCTGGGCACTAGCCAAATAATAAGTAGTTAAGCATCGATATGGTAAATCAAACCCAATCCCCCCAAGCGCCTGTGGCCAGCCAGGATCACTGGCAGCAAATGGCCAGCCTTGCCGAGAATTTGGATTATCAATCCTGGCTGGAGTTGCAAAGTGGTTTGATCGATACCGCTTTTGCCAGTCTATTGGTCGTGCGTGATGACAGTGGACGTTATACCCCGGTAGCTGTATGGCCGGAAGCTAACAAGGCGACAGAGCATTTAACTGACCTGGTCGAAAAGGTGATCGACGATGGTTCTGGTATGGTCACCGAGTTGGCCAAGGCGGATACTAAAGCTACGTCCAAGAACCATCTGTTTGGTGTGGCCTATCCGGTACATATCGATGGTCAGGTTTCCGGTGTGATTGCCGTTGCCGTTAATCTGATGGCCGAGGCGGAACTGCCCTTGGTAATGAATGAATTGCAGTGGGGGGCATCCTGGGTCGAGCTAGCGCAAATGCGACGTTTGTACACAGACCGCCAGGACGACTTTACCCGCTTAAGCACCAGTGTTGATCTGTTGGCTAAAGTGTTGCCTGAATCCGGTTTTAACGGCGCTGCCATGCGTCTGATTACCGAACTGGCCATTAATCTCAACTGTAATCTGGTCAGTCTTGGCGTGTTGGAAGATCAGCGCGTTAAGCTTGCGCATTTATCCCACAGTGCAGACTTCAGTAGCCATATGAATCTGGTTCGCGCCATTGAAGATGCCATGGATGAGTCTGTGGATCAGCGCGAGGCTATTGTCTTACCAGCGACTGATGGCACACCAGCAAATTTGGTGGTTGTAGCGCATACCACGCTGGCAGAAATGCAACAAAGTGAATCGCTCTTAACCTTACCCTTGCAGGTAGATGGCAAGTGGTTTGGTGCAATCACTTTGCAGCGTGATATCGATCAGCCCTTTACGGCCGATGAGTTGCGCTATTGCGAGAGTGTGGTAGCGCTTGCGGTAAGTGCTTTGGAGGAGAAGCGTTTTAATGATCGGCCCTTACGTAAAAAAGTACGTGATGCCGGTGAGCAGCAGTTAATTCGTTTGTTTGGTCCAGGTTACCTTGGCCGTAAATTGTTTATGAGTTTAGCTGTTGTGCTGTTCTTACTGATTGCTCTGGTGCAGGGGGAGTATCGTCTTTCAGCGGATGCCTCATTACAAACCGTTAGTCAGCAGGTGATCTCCGCTCCGTTTGAAGGCTACATTAAGGATGTGCATGTGCGGGCAGGGGATCTGGTCAGTGAAGGTGATGATCTGGTGCAGCTGGATGATCGTGACTTGTTATTAGAGCGTCTTAAGTGGCGCAGCCAACAGAGTAAACTCTCTCGACAGTATCAAGAGGCCATCGCCAGTCATGATCGTGCACGTATTACCATTCTTGATGCGCAGTTAGGGCAGGCTAAAGCCCAATTAAATCTGGTGGAAAGTCAGCTGCAGCGCTCGCGCATTGTCGCACCCTTTAACGGTTTGGTAGTGAGTGGTGATTTAAGTCAGCGCTTGGGCGGTGCGGTCACTCATGGTGAGTTACTGTTTGAAATTTCTCCGGTGACTGCTTACCGGGTGGACCTGCTTATCAAAGAGAGCCGTATTGCCGATCTGCAAAAAGGCCAAACTGGAAGTTTGTATTTATCGGCCTTGCCCGATATGACGTTCGACTTCAGTGTTAACAATATTACGCCTGTTACAGAGTTTAAGGATGGCGCGACCTTTTTTGTGGTGGAAGCTATTCTGCATGGCAGTCCTGAGCAGTTAAAAGAAGGTCATGAGCGCTTACGGCCAGGTATGGAAGGCATCGGTAAAATCTATATCGATGAACGCAATCTGTTTGGCATTTGGACGCGTGAGTTGAGTGACTGGATGCGCCTGCTTTTCTGGCGTTGGTGGGGCTAGGGTTGGAATTGTGGTGGAGATAGTCTGTGTCAGTTAATGCTTCTCTATTTAGTGCCTCCTGGTATCTGGTCGCCGAGTTGTGCCCTCGGTTGCGTCGACATACCGCTATTCATCGCCATATTTATCGCGATGAGGTTTGGTATGTCTTGCAGGATCATGTATCGGGTCAGTTCCAACGTTTCACTCCGCAAGCCTATTTGATCATCGGCAAGATGAATGGCGAGCGTAGTCTGCAGCAGATTTGGGATGAGGCCTGTGAATTGCTGGGTGATGATATGCCCACCCAGGATGATGTGATCGGCTTGGTCTCCAAACTGTTCCGCGCCAATGTGCTGCACTCCGATGCTCTGCCGGATATGGAGGCTCTGGAGCGCCGCCATCAGTTAATGGCTCGCCAGCGTTTAATGCAGAAAATTAAATCGCCATTGGCTATCCGCATTCCGTTATTAGACCCTGAAAAATTCCTCGATAACACCCAACGCTATGTCGCGCCGCTATTTAACGGCTGGATGGGCGCTTTGTGGTTGTTGGTTATCGTCACAGGCATCGTATTGGCAGCGGTTCACTGGCCGGCGCTATCAAGCAACCTCAGTGATCGGGTACTTGCTGTTGAAAACCTGTTGCTGATGGCCTTGATCTACCCGGTCGTGAAAACCCTGCATGAGTTGGGGCACGCCTACGCGGTTAAAAAATGGGGCGGGGAGGTGCATGAAATTGGCATCATGTTTTTGGTGTTTTTCCCGGTCCCCTATGTAGATGCCTCGGCAGCAACCGCGTTTCGCAGTAAATACCAGCGTATGCTGGTAGGCGCGATTGGGATTTTAACGGAGGGCTTTATTGCTGCCTTGGCCATGGTGGTGTGGACGCTGGCCGAGCCCGGGTTGGTAAGGGCGTTGGCCTTTAACACCATGTTGATCTCCGGAGTATCAACTTTCTTCTTTAACGGTAACCCGCTGCTGCGGTTTGACGCCTACTATGTATTGGCCGATTGGTTGGAAATTCCTAATTTGGCCAACCGTGCCAACGCCTATGTGGGCTATTGGGTGAAAAGCCGTTTGATGGGGGTGAGGGGGATGCACTCACCAGCGGCGACAGGTCGTGAGGCCAGTTGGTTAATGGGTTATGCGGTCAGCTCTTATGTGTACCGTATTCTCATCATGCTCACCATTGCACTCTTTATCACGACAGAATATTTATTTATTGGTGCCTTGCTGGCGCTGTGGACCATGTGGATGGGTGTCTTTCTGCCGCTGATTAAACTCATTGCCAAGCCGTTTAACGACAGTCAGTTACAGCAACAGGGGCAGCGCACCTGGGGTGTTATCGCTGGCGTGGTTGCTGCTGTTGTTTTGTTGCTGGCCGTACTGCCATTCCCCTATGCGACTTATACACAGGGCGTGTTAACGGCATCGGAAAAATCCCAGATCCGGGTGCCTGCCAGTGGTTTTGTTGATGCCGTGTTGGTTGATCCCGGCAGCTGGGTTGAGCAGGGGCAGCCGCTACTGCGTTTGTCTGATCCGACTCTGGCCGCCGAAGTGAATGTGTTACAGGCGCAGGTGCGTGAGGCGGAAGCCAGTTATCAGGCCTCGCTAAATGATCGGGTGGATGCGGGTATTAAGCGCGAGCTTTTACAATTGCGCCGTACGGAGTATCAGCGTGCCTTGGACAAGGCAGATGCCTTAACCGTTGTCGCTCAGCAGGCGGGCACCTTTGTATTGCCCAATGCGACCAAGCTGCGAGGTCGATATTTATCTCGAGGAGACCTGTTGGGCAATATCGTCAACTTTGGTGAGTTGCCGATTACGGTGATGGTGGCTGAAGACCATATTAATGATGTGCGCCAGCGCACTCGGTCGGTGGAGGTGCGTTTGGTGTCTCAGCAGCATGAAATCTACGCCGGAGAGATTCAGCGTATCGTTCCAGCCAGTACCAAACAGTTGGCCAATAAAATTCTCTCGGTGGATGCTGGTGGTCTTATCGTCACTGACCCATCGTCTCCAGCGGAAGCTCCAGAAGCCTTTAAGCGTTATTTCCGTTTGGTCGTCGATGTGCCCGAGGCACCACGTGAGCGTTTGAATGAGCGGGTTTATGTGCTCTTCAATCACGACCCAGAGCCATTATTGTGGCGCTGGGCGCGTGACATTCGCCGTGTGTTCTTAAGGCAGTTGGATGTCTAAAGCCTCTTCTCTTTTTCCGTCGCGTTTGCCGAGTTCTCTGTTGTGGCGGCCCGAGCAGTCGGTGGCCAAGCCCAAGGCTTGGTATGAGCGTACAGTGCATCTGTTAATGGGGATGGGGCAGCGCTGGTACTGGCGCAATCGCTCGCCTGTGAATACCTATTTGCCGCTGATTAAAGCCAAGGATCAAGAGCTGCAAGCTTTGTCTGAGTCGGCTTTGCGTATCCGTGTACAGGCGCTAAGGCAGCAGGTGCTACGTCATGGTTATTGTCAGGCGACTTTACCCGAGGCATTTGCCCTTATCCGTGAGGTGGCGGGTCGTACCCTTGGTATGCGGCATTTTGATAGCCAGTTGCGTGGTGGTCTGGTGATGTTTATGGGCCGTGTAGCTGAGATGGCTACCGGAGAGGGTAAGACTCTAACCGCAACTCTCCCGGCAGCGGCCGCCGCCTTGGCCGGCATTCCGGTGCATGTGATTACGGTGAATGATTATCTGGCTGAGCGTGATGCCGAAGAAATGCAGCCATTGTATGAATGGCTGGGATTAACCCTGGGCTGTATTCAGCAGGGCATGTCCCCGGATGAGCGTCGCGCTATCTACGCCTGCGACATTGCCTACTGCACCAATAAAGAGTTGGTGTTCGATTATTTAAAAGACCACCTGATTATCAAACAGTCCACTCACAGTACTTACCGGCACAGTGAGCGTTTAAAAGGCAATAAGGACTTTGATCAGGATCTGATGTTACGCGGCCTGCACTTCGCCATTGTTGATGAAGCCGACAGTGTTTGTATGGATGAGGCGCGCACGCCATTAATTATCTCCGGTGAAATTCAGCACAACGAAGAGCAGGAGCGAGTCTATCACCAGGCCGTGATGATCGCCCGTCAGCTGGAAGTGGATACTCACTTCGAGAAGAATGATCGCCTGCGATTCCTGCAGCTAACCGAAAAGGGCGAACATCGAATCGATGATATGTCGGCGCATATGGGCACCTATTGGGTGGGCCGGGTTAGGCGCTACGAGATTGTTCGGCAGGCACTGACGGCTATCTTCTTCTTTGAGCGCGACCGCCATTACCTGGTGCGTGACGGCAAGGTGCAGATCATTGATGAGCATACCGGTCGGGTGATGCCGGATCGTACCTGGGAGCGTGGGCTGCATCAGCTGATTGAAACCAAAGAGGGGGTAGAAATCACTGCACCTAGAGAAACCCTGGCGCGCATCAGCTACCAGAAATTTTTCCGTCGCTATCATTGGTTGGCCGGCATGACAGGGACGGCCAATGAGGTGGTGAATGAATTCTGGCAGATTTACGATCTGCCGGTGATCGCCATACCAACTCACCACCCGCTGCGGCGGGAGTGGTATCGCGATACCCTCTGCAATACTGAAGATGAAAAACTGGAGGCTGTTGCTGAGGCTGCCAGGTGCCAGGTATTAAAAGGCCGTTCGGTGTTAGTGGGTACTTCCACTGTGGGTGCGTCAGAGCGAATCGCTGAGCGTTTGCAGGCCCTGGGGGTGGATCACTGTGTGCTGAACGCTAAACAGGATGCTGAGGAAGCTGAAATTGTTGCCGAGGCGGGTCAGCCCGGCCGGGTGACTATTGCTACCAGTATGGCTGGCCGTGGTACCGATATTAAGCTGCATGCCGAGGTTGAGGTCGCTGGTGGCCTGCATGTGATTTTGACTGAATTGCAGGAGGCATCACGCATTGATCGCCAGTTGGCAGGCCGCTGTGCCCGATTTGGTGATCCCGGCAGTGTGGAGCTGATTCTGTCTCTTGAGGATGAGTGGCTGGCGCGAGCCTGGTATCGAAATTGGGTGCTTGGAGTGAGTGGTTACTCCTTTGGCAGGGCTTTGGCTGTCAGATTAATGCGGAGAGCCCAGGCCAAATTGGAGCGTCGACACAGCCGTATACGTCACCAGTTGCTACAGGCCGATGAGCGCGAAGGCGAGGTGCTGGCATTTACCGCCGGGAATCTGTAGCCTGTCGTCCCTCTAAGGTTGTCTTTTATCTATATAAAAGAGGAAAGAATGAAGTCGTTTGCTCGCTATCTACCCCTGATTGCCCTTGTTGCATCTGCTGGAGCTCAGGCTCAGTTGAATGGCTCCCAGTTAAGCTGTCTGTTGGAGCCTTCCAGTGAGATCGAGTTGAGCAGCCAGGTGTCCGGTGTGGTGAGCAAGGTGAATACCGAGCGGGGCGGCAAGGTACGTAAAGGCCAGGTGCTGGTGGCTCTGGAGAGTGAACTGGAAAGGGCTGCGCTGAAGACTGTTAAGGCGCGTGCCGAGTTTGCCTCCCGTAAGCTTGAACGCAATCAGGAGTTGCTGGCTCAGGAGTTGTTATCGGACTTTGAGCGTGATGAGCTGGTTACTGAGCAGCAGCTGGCCCGTTTGACCGTGGCGGAGGCGACGGCGCGTTTGAGTCAGCGTCAAATACGCAGCCCTATTAATGGGGTAGTGGTAAAGCGTCATGTCTCCATCGGCGAGTATGTGGGGACTGACCCTGTGCTCGAGTTGGTATCCTTGAATCCGCTTCATGCTGAGGTTGTGATGCGTGCCGATCAATACGGTGATGTCGAGGAAGGCATGACGGTGGATGTGTCTCTGGTCCACCCTTCCGGTGAGGGGGAGCGTCAAACTGTAGCGGGCAAGGTTACTGTTGTAGACCGGGTGATTGATGCGGCCAGTAGTACCTTTGGTTTCCGTGTTGAGGTGGCTAACCCGGATTTGGCGCTGCCGGCTGGTCTGAAGTGTGAAATCGACTTTTCCTCGGTGATTGCCGCTCCGCAGGCCCCTTCTGAAGGCGGGGACTCCGGATCGTTATCGACTGACGCGCCTGACCTGGCAGTCAACTAGCCTTTTTAGGCCTCTTATAAGGGCTTGATGTGGGTCATGATTTATCGCATCTGGCCTGATTTCTACCAATACTGATTAAGTGTTGACTCCCCCGTCTAACATCTATACAATCCCGCTTCCTTTTTGGGTGCGCTACGCGTGCGCCTGCTAAAAGGGTTGTGTGGAACTGCTTTAAGTGGTTCTGGTTCTTTACGATTATTGGAGTTTGGTTCACATGCAGAATCAACGCATTCGAATTCGCCTGAAGGCCTTCGATCACAAGCTGATTGATGCGTCTACCCAGGAAATCGTTGAAACCGCCAAGCGTACTGGTGCTCAAGTTCGCGGTCCTATTCCGCTGCCAACACGCAAAGAGCGTTTCACTGTTCTGGTTTCTCCGCACGTTAACAAAGACGCGCGCGACCAGTATGAAATCCGCACACATAAGCGTTTGCTTGATATTGTAGAGCCAACTGAAAAGACTGTTGATGCACTGATGAAGCTGGATCTGGCTGCTGGTGTTGAAGTTCAAATCAGTCTCGGTTAATCCCTTTTAAGGTATTAGCTGGCTAATTAAGTAGAAAGTTAACCGAAGCCTAAACAACAAGTTTAGGTGTGTGTAACGCTCTGAAATGGGCGGCCATAGCGGGTAAAAGCCCCGTACACTGAGAGGTCAAAGAAGATGACGATAGGTATAGTCGGTCGCAAAAGCGGCATGACCCGCATTTTTGCCGACGATGGTGCTTCCATTCCTGTGTCTGTGATTGAGGTTGAGCCCAATCGCATTACTCAGGTCAAGAACGTCGAAACTGATGGTTACAATGCTGTGCAAGTAACTGTGGGTTCTCGTCGTGCCTCCCGCGTATCCAAATCACAGGCTGGTCACTTTGCTAAGGCAAGTGTTGAAGCTGGTCGTGGTGTTTGGGAACTACGCAACGATGCTGAAGAAGCGTTTGAAGTAGGCGGTTCAATTACCGTTGAAGCTTTCGAAGCAGGTCAAAAAGTTGATGTTACTGGTCAGTCCAAAGGTAAGGGCTTCCAGGGTGGTGTTAAGCGTTGGAATTTTGCAATGCAAGACGCAACTCACGGTAACTCTATTTCTCACCGTGCTCCTGGTTCTATTGGCCAGTGTCAAACTCCAGGGCGTGTATTCAAAGGCAAGAAAATGGCCGGTCACATGGGTGCTGAGCAGGTAACTACTCAGAACTTGGAGATCGTTCGTGTTGATGCCGAGCGCGGTCTGCTGTTGATTAAGGGTGCTATTCCAGGTGCTCCAGGTGGTGACGTTGTTGTACGTCCAGCCGTTAAAGTTCGCAGCAACGGTTAAGTGGGGATTTGACCATGGATCTGAATATAGTAACTCCTGAAGGCGCCAAAGGTACTGTTGCAGTATCTGAAGTGACTTTCGGTCGTGAGTTTAATCAAGACCTGGTTCACCAGGCGGTAGTGGCCTACTTGGCCGGTGCGCGTCAGGGTACCAAGGCACAAAAGAACCGTTCAGCGGTTTCCGGCGGTGGCGCTAAGCCATGGCGTCAAAAAGGTACTGGCCGTGCACGTGCTGGTACTATCCGTAGCCCTCTGTGGCGTACCGGTGGTGTGACGTTTGCCGCTCAGCCTCGTAATCACGAGCAAAAGCTGAACAAGAAAATGTATCGCGCTGCTCTGCGTTGCATCCTGTCTGAGCTGAACCGTCAAGAGCGTCTGGTTGTAGTTGAGTCTTTCGATCTAGAAGCTCCTAAGACCAAAACTCTGGTTCAAAAGCTGGCTCAGTTCGATCTGAAAGATGTTCTGATCGTGACCGAGGAAGTGAGCGAGAACCTGTATCTGGCATCTCGTAACCTGCATAAGGTTAACGTTGTTGATGCAGCTGGCGTGAATCCTGTAAGCCTGATCGGTGCTGACAAGGTTGTAGTGACCGTTGATGCACTGAAGAAGTTTGAGGAGATGCTGGGATGAGCCAAGAACGTCTTTACAAAGTCCTGTTGGGCCCAGTGATTTCTGAGAAGGCTGCTATCGCAGGTGATGTTGCGAATAACGTGGTTTTCAAAGTAACCACCGACTCCAACAAGTCAGAAATTAAAGCCGCTGTTGAACTGCTGTTCGACGTTAAAGTAGATGACGTTCGTGTTATGAACGTTAAAGGCAAAACCAAGCGCACTCGCTACGGTATCGGTAAGCGCAGCGATTGGAAAAAAGCCTACATTCGTCTAGCTGAAGGTCAAGAAATTGACTTTTCAGTAGCGGAATAAGGAGATAGTTGCGATGCCAATTGTAAAACGTAAACCAACATCTCCAGGTCGTCGCTTCGTTGTAAGCGTTGTTAACCCGGATTTGCACAAAGGTGCTCCTTACGCCCCTCTGCTGGAGAAAAAGTCCAAGTCAGGCGGTCGTAACAATAATGGTCGTATTACCACTCGTCATATCGGTGGTGGCCACAAGCAGCACTACCGTGTAATTGATTTTCGTCGTAACAAAGACGGAATCCCAGCTAAAGTTGAGCGTCTGGAATACGATCCAAACCGCAGTGCTAACATCGCGTTAGTTTGCTACCTGGATGGTGAGCGTCGCTACATTATTGCACCTAAAGGTGTAAAAGCTGGTGACCAAGTCCAGTCTGGTGAAGATGCGCCAATCAAGGTAGGTAACACTCTGCCGATCCGCAATATTCCTGTGGGTAGCGTAATTCACTGTGTTGAACTGAAGCCTGGTAAGGGTGCGCAAATCGCACGTTCTGCTGGTACTTCTGCTCAGCTGGTTGCCCGTGATGGCCGTCACGCCACTCTGCGTCTGCGCAGCGGTGAAATGCGTAAGGTTCTGAGCGAGTGTCGCGCAACTTTGGGTGAGGTTTCTAACAGTGAGCACAACTTGCGCTCTCTGGGTAAGGCTGGTGCCTCTCGTTGGCGCGGTGTGCGTCCGACTGTTCGTGGTGTTGTAATGAACCCGGTTGATCACCCGCATGGTGGTGGTGAAGGTCGTACCTCTGGTGGCCGTCATCCTGTATCACCTTGGGGTATGCCAACTAAGGGTTACAAGACCCGCAAGAACAAGCGCACCGATAACATGATTGTTCGTCGTCGCGGTAAGAAATAATCGCGGTCGCACTAGCTAAGAGGAAAACAGAGTGCCACGTTCACTGAAAAAAGGTCCTTTTATCGATCTTCACTTGATTAAGAAGGTTGAGACTGCGATCGAAAACAATGACCGTCGTCCTATCAAGACTTGGTCTCGCCGTTCCATGGTTATGCCGGAAATGGTGGGTCTGACAATTGCTGTGCACAACGGTCGTCAGCACGTCCCCGTTCTCGTTAACGAAGAGATGGTAGGACATAAATTAGGCGAGTTTGCAGCGACCCGTACTTATCGCGGTCACATTGCAGACAAGAAAGCGAAGCGTTAAGCGCGAGGTAATTACGATGGAAGTAGCAGCAAAGCTAAGCGGTGCTCAACTGTCGGCGCAAAAAGCGCGTCTGGTAGCCGATCAGATTCGTGGTAAACACGTTGAAGAGGCTCTGGACATTCTTGCTTTCAGCCAGAAGAAAGGCGCTGCCATCATCAAGAAAGTGCTGGAGTCTGCAATTGCAAACGCCGAGCACAATGAAGGCGCTGATGTTGACGAGTTAAAAGTATCTACGATTTTTGTAGATGAGGGCGTTACCATGAAACGTATCCGTCCTCGCGCTAAAGGCCGTGCAGATCGCATCCTTAAGCGTTCTTGTCACATCACCGTTAAAGTAGCCGATCAGTAAGAGTAGACGCTATGGGTCAGAAAGTACATCCGACAGGTATTCGTCTGGGCATCGTTAAAAAGCACACCTCTACTTGGTATGCCGGCAGCGATGAGTATGCAGACAAGTTGAACACCGACCTGAAAGTACGTGAGTACATTCAGAAATCACTGGCGCACGCGTCAGTAAGTCGTGTAGACATCGAGCGTCCGGCTAACACCGCACGCATTACTATTCACACTGCCCGTCCAGGTATTGTGATTGGTAAAAAAGGTGAAGATGTTGAAAAACTGCGCGCAGCTGTAAGCAAGCAGATGGGCGTTCCCGTTCACATCAACATCGAAGAAATCCGCAAGCCTGATCTGGATGCGGCTCTGGTAGCGCAAAGCGTTGCACAGCAGTTGGAGCGTCGTGTGATGTTCCGCCGCGCTATGAAGCGCGCTGTACAAAATGCCATGCGTCAGGGCGCAGAAGGAATCAAAATTCAGGTTGGTGGTCGTCTGGGCGGTGCTGAAATTGCACGTTCAGAATGGTACCGCGAAGGTCGTGTGCCTCTACACACTTTGCGTGCCGACATTGACTACGCCACGGCCGAGGCGTCAACTACCTACGGCATCATTGGCGTGAAAGTTTGGATCTTCAAGGGCGAAGTTATCGGCGGCATCGAAGAAGTCGAAGCTAAAGCTAAGCCTAAGAAGAAAGGCTCAAAGTAAGGGGTACGCAAGATGCTACAACCGAAGCGTACAAAGTTTCGTAAGCAACAAAAAGGCCGCAATCGTGGTCTGGCCCATCGCGGTTCAAAGGTAAGCTTTGGTGAGTTTGCCCTGAAAGCGACAGGCCGCGGACGCATTACCGCCCGTCAGATCGAGGCAGCACGTCGTGCAATGACTCGTCACATTAAGCGTGGTGGTAAAATTTGGATCCGTGTGTTCCCGGACAAACCTATTACTGCCAAGCCTCTGGAAGTACGTCAGGGTAAAGGTAAGGGTAACGTGGAATATTGGGTGGCACAAATTCAGCCCGGTAAAGTGCTGTATGAGATGGAAGGTGTATCTGAAGATCTCGCACGTGAAGCATTTGCCTTGGCCGCTGCTAAGTTGCCAGTAAATACAACCTTCGTGAAACGTTCGGTGATGTAATGAAAGCTTCAGAACTCCGCGAAAAATCTGTTGAAGAACTGAATGGCGAGCTGATCACTCAGCTGGAAAGCCAGTTCAAACTTCGCATGCAGGCTTCTACTGGTCAATTGGCTCAGTCTCACCTGTTGAAACAGGTTCGCCGCGATATCGCTCGCATTAAAACAGTGCTGAATGAAAAGGCAGGTAACTAACGATGGCTCAGGCAGAAAAATTAGTACGTCAGCTGACTGGCAAAGTTGTTAGCGACAAAATGGATAAAACCATTACTGTCCTTATCGAGCGCCGTGTTAAGCACCCGATTTATGGCAAGTATGTCAGTAAGTCATCCAAGCTGAAGGCTCATGACGAAAGCAATGAGGCTAAGACTGGTGATGTTGTGACTATTCAAGAGTCACGCCCACTGTCAAAGTCAAAGTCTTGGGCTTTGGTTAAAATTGAAGAACGCGCTGCTGAAATTTAAGCAGCGTATTAAAAGTTTCGGAGACGAACGATGATTCAAACGCAATCATACTTGGACGTAGCGGACAACAGTGGTGCCCGTCGCGTTATGTGCATCAAGGTGCTTGGTGGCTCCCATCGTCGTTATGCCTCTGTGGGTGACATTATTAAGGTGACCGTTAAGGAAGCCATCCCCCGCGGTAAGGTAAAAAAAGGTCAGGTAATGAACGCTGTTGTAGTTCGCACCAAAAAAGGTGTTCGCCGCAACGACGGTTCTCTGATCAAATTTGACGACAACGCTGCTGTACTGCTGAACAACCAGGATGCTCCAGTGGGCACCCGTATTTTCGGCCCAGTAACTCGTGAGTTACGTGGCGAGAAGTTTATGAAAATCATCTCTTTGGCTCCAGAGGTTCTGTAAATACAGACCTCCGGTAACCTGAGAGATTTGAGGACAGGGTTATGCGTAAAATTAAACGTGATGACGAAGTGATTGTGATCGCAGGTCGCGATAAAGGTAAGCGCGGTAAAGTAGTTCGCGTTCTTGCTGACAATCGCTTGATCGTGTCCGGTGTTCACATGATTAAGAAACACCAAAAACCTAACCCGCAAGCGGGTGTTGCTGGTGGGATTGTGGAGAAAGAAGCTCCGATCCAGGTTTCTAACGTAGCTATCTTTAACGGTGCTACTCAGAAAGCAGATCGTGTAGGTTTCAAAATCCTTGAAGACGGCAAGAAGATTCGCATCTTCAAATCCAACGGCGAAGCTGTAGACGCTTAAGCTTTGCTTAAGTGAATGCAATAGCAAACGGTATTAAAACATGGCTAAGTTGAAAGAACTTTACCAAAGCGAGCTGGCCCCTAAGCTGAAAGAAGAGCTGGGTTTAGACAACGTAATGGCGGTACCTAAAATTACCAAAATTACTGTCAACATGGGTGTAGGCGAAGCTATTGGTGACAAGAAAGTGCTTGAGCACGCTGTCGGCGACTTGGAAAAAATCACAGGCCAAAAGGTTGTGGTTACCAAGGCACGCAAATCTATCGCAGGCTTTAAAGTCCGTGAAGATTGGCCGATTGGCTGCAAAGTAACTCTGCGTAAAGAGCGCATGTACGAATTTTTGGAGCGTTTGATCGCAATCGCTATTCCACGTATTCGTGACTTCCGTGGTATCAGTCCTAAGCAGTTTGATGGTCGTGGTAACTTCTCTATGGGTGTATCTGAGCAGATCATCTTCCCAGAGATTGATTACGACAAAATCGACAAGCTGCGTGGTTTGGATATTTGTATCACAACTACTGCACGTAACGATGATGAAGGCCGCGCTTTGCTGAAAGCCTTCAACTTCCCGTTCAAAGGCTAAAGGTAGATATCATGGCTAAGAAATCTATGATTGCTCGTGAAGCTAAGCGTACTCGCACTGTTGCTAAGTTCGCTGCTAAGCGTGCTGAGCTGAAGGCGATTATTGCCAATCCAGAGTCTTCTGAAGACGATGTTTGGGCAGCGCAAATCAAGCTGCAGAAACTACCACGTGATGCCAGCCCTGTACGTCAGCAACGTCGTTGTCAGGTAACTGGTCGTCCGCACGCTGTATACCGCAAGTTCGGCCTGTGCCGTAACAAACTGCGCGAAGCAGCCATGCGTGGTGATGTCCCTGGTCTGGTTAAGGCTAGCTGGTAAGCAGTCAGCTGAATTTAGGAGCAAAGTCATATGAGTATGCAAGATCCGTTGGCAGATATGCTGACTCGCATCCGCAACGCTCAACAAGTCGGTAAAGCAAACGTTGCTATGCCGTCTTCTAAGCTGAAAGTAAATGTTGCCAAAGTTCTGTTGGACGAAGGCTACGTTACTGGTTACGAAGTGTCTGGCGACGTAAAACCAGAGCTGACCATCGAACTGAAATACTTCGAAGGTAAGCCTGTTATTGCTGAACTGGATCGCGTTAGTCGTCCTGGTCTGCGCAACTACGCTGGCAAAGCTGAATTGCCATCCGTACGTGGCGGCCTGGGTATCGCAATCGTATCCACTAGTAAAGGTGTAATGACTGACCGTGCAGCTCGCGAAGCGGGTGTTGGCGGTGAAGTTCTTTGCACTGTTTTCTAAGAATTAAGTATTAAACGGGAATTCGACAATGTCTCGAGTTGCAAATAGTCCGGTTGAAGTACCTGCTGGTGTACAGGTGACCCTGAAGGGTCAGGACCTGTCCGTAAAAGGCGGCAATGGTACATTGGCACTGGAAATTAACGAGAAAGTAGAAGTTGCTCAGAACGAAAATGTTCTGACCTTCGCTGCTCGTGATGGTGCCAAGCAGTCCCGCGCGTTGGCGGGCACTACACGTGCTCTGGTCAACAATATGGTAGTTGGCGTTAGCAAAGGTTTCGAAAAGAAACTGGTGCTGAACGGCGTTGGTTACCGTACTAAAGTGTCGGGCAAATCTGTAGACCTGACTCTGGGTTTCTCCCATCCTGTTGTTTATAACCTGCCAGAAGGTGTAACCGCAGAAAGCCCAAGTCAGACCGAAATCGTACTGAAGAGCGCTGATAAGCAGCTGCTCGGTCAGGTAGCCGCGGAGATCCGCGCATTCCGTCCACCAGAGCCTTACAAAGGTAAAGGTGTTCGCTACGCTGACGAATATGTACGTCGTAAAGAAGCTAAGAAGAAGTAGGGCATAGGTTATGAGCGATAAGAAAACAACTCGTTTACGCCGTTCGCGTCGTGCTCGCGCCAAGATCCGTGAGTTGGGTGTTACCCGTTTGTGTGTAAACCGCACCCCACGTCACATCTACGCGCAGATCATTTCTGCTGAAGGTGACAAGGTACTGGCTCAGGCTTCTACTTTAGATAAGTCTTTGCGTTCTGGTAAAACTGGTAATGCCGATGCTGCTAAAGCAGTAGGTGCATTGATCGCTGAGCGCGCTAAAGCGGCCGGCGTTACCCAGGTTGCTTTTGACCGTAGTGGTTTCAAATACCACGGTCGTGTAGCTGCTCTGGCTGACGCTGCTCGTGAAGCTGGTTTAGAATTCTAAAGGTTGAGATATGGCTTACAACAAGAAAGACGAACGTAACGACGAAGGCCTGCAGGAAAAGCTGGTTCAGGTTAACCGTGTTGCCAAGACTGTTAAAGGTGGCCGTATCTTTACCTTCACCGCGCTGACTGTAGTTGGCGACGGTAATGGTAAGGTTGGCTTCGGTCGCGGTAAAGCTCGCGAAGTACCTGCTGCTATCCAAAAGGCTATGGAAGCTGCTCGCCGCAATATGGTTAATGTTGAGCTGGACGGTGACACCATCCAGTACGCAACGACTGGCCGTCACGGTGGTTCCAAGGTTTACATGCAGCCCGCTTCTCAGGGTACTGGTGTAATTGCCGGTGGTGCTATGCGTGCCGTATTCGAAATTGCTGGCGTTCAGAACGTACTTGCCAAGTGCTATGGTTCTACTAACCCTGTAAACGTGGTTCGTGCAACCTTTAAAGCGCTTAAAGATATGGCTTCTCCAGAAGCTATCGCTGCAAAGCGTGGCAAGAGCGTTGAAGATATTCTGAACTAATCAGTAACTACTGATTATTAAGGTTGGATTAGGACCATGGCTAAGAAAAAAATTCAAGTGACTCAGGTGAAAAGCGTAGCTGGCCGCCTGAAGAACCACCAAGCTTGTGTTGCAGGCTTGGGCTTGCGCCGCATTGGTCACACTGTTGAAGTAGAAGATACTCCTTCAGTTCGTGGCATGATCAACAAAGTCAATTACCTGGTTAAGGTTGAGGGTGAGTAACATGCGTTTAAATACTCTGAGTCCTGCACCTGGTCGTGTAAAAGCCAAGAAACGCGTTGGTCGCGGTATTGGTAGCGGTTTTGGTAAGACTGCAGGTCGCGGTCATAAAGGTCAGAAGGCTCGTTCCGGTGGACAGACTGTTCCTGGATTCGAGGGTGGCCAGATGCCAATTCAGAAGCGTTTGCCAAAATACGGTTTTACTTCCCGTATTGGCCGCGTTACTGCTGAGGTTCGTTTGGCTGAACTGAACTTGATTGAAGGCGACGTAGTAGATCTGGCAGCTTTGAAAGCGGCTGACGTTATCAAAGAGAACATGAAACGTGCTAAGATCTTCCTTTCCGGCGAACTGACCAAAGCAGTTACTGTTAAAGGTCTCGCTGTAACCAAAGGCGCTAAAGCAGCCATTGAAGCTGCTGGCGGTAAAGTCGAAGAATAAGCCAGTTCTAGTTACTAGTCCTCTAGTGGCTAGTGACTAGCACTAGTAATTAGAGACTGTTTTATGGCAACCCCTGGAAATCTGCCATTAGGTAACCAGAAAGGATTAGGCGAGCTATGGGCTCGCCTTCGTTTTCTTTTTTTAGCGATCATTGTGTATCGCGTGGGTACCCACATTCCGGTACCTGGCATTGACCCTGATCGTGTGGCGGCGCTGTTTAATCAGAACCAAGGCACAATCTTAGGGTTGTTCAATATGTTCTCCGGTGGTGCACTGGAGCGTATGAGTATCCTGGCTCTGGGCATCATGCCTTATATTTCGGCCTCGATTATCATGCAGCTGATGACCGCGGTAACGCCGTCATTGGAGCAATTGAAGAAAGAAGGTGACGCAGGACGCCGTAAGATTACCCAATACACTCGCTACCTCACCGTAGCGTTGGCCTTGGTTCAAGGTATGGGTATGGCGGTAGGACTTGCTGGTCAAGGTTTAGCCTACGGCGGTGAGCCAGGCTTTACTTTTTACTTTGTCGCTGTAGTTTCACTGGTCACCGGTGCCGTCTTTATGATGTGGCTGGGTGAGCAGATCACTGAGCGTGGTATTGGTAACGGCATTTCGATGCTGATTTTTGCCGGTATTGTCGCTGGATTGCCAAGTGCTGTTGGTCAGGCCTTTGAAAGTGCCCGCCAAGGTGACTTGCACATTCTGGTGTTGCTGGGCATGAGCTTCCTGGCCATTGCGGTGATCTGGTTCGTTGTTCGTATGGAGCGCGGCCAGCGTCGGATTACGGTAAACTACGCCAAGCGTCAGCAGGGCCGTAAGGTCTTTGCCGCGCAGAGCAGCCATTTGCCACTGAAAGTGAACATGGCGGGTGTTATCCCGGCAATTTTCGCTAGTAGCTTGTTGCTGTTCCCAGCCTCTATTGCCCAGTGGTTCGGCCAGGGTGGTGAAGGTGTTGGTAGTGATATTTTGCAAGAACTTGCTCTGGCCATTGGCCCGGGTCAGCCGCTGAACTTTATTTTGTTTGCGGCATTGATTGTGTTCTTCTGCTTCTTCTATACGGCGTTGATGTTTAACCCGAATGAAGTGGCCGATAACCTGAAGAAGTCCGGTGCTTATATCCCCGGTATTCGCCCAGGTGAGCAATCTGCGAAGTACATTGACAAGGTTCTGACCCGCTTGACTGTGGTTGGTGCCATCTATATTGCGGCTGTTTGTTTGCTTCCGCAGTTCCTGGTAGTAGCTACTAACGTACCTTTCTACCTGGGCGGAACCTCACTACTGATTGTTGTTGTGGTAGTGATGGACTTTATGTCACAAGTGCAGTCACACATGATGAGTCATCAGTATGATTCCATCATGAAGAAATCGAATTTAAAAGGTTATGGCAGCGGCATCGGCCGTTAGTCAGTAAAGTTGAGGTAGTTGGATCATGAAAGTTCGTGCTTCAGTTAAGAAGATTTGCCGGAACTGTAAAGTTGTACGTCGTAAAGGCACTGTTCGCGTTATTTGCAGTGCTGAGCCTCGTCACAAGCAGCGCCAAGGCTAAGAATTTAGCTGCAACTGGCTGGTATAGCAGTTGTGAGCTATAACCAAAGGCCAGCCCCTCGGGGCTGGCCTTTGGATTGGAGGCGTTGACTGTCGCTCGAAGGGAAACCTTCGGGCTATTGCTTTTTGGTGGTTTTACCGCTATTCTTTCGCGCCCTTTTGGCTCGCCTATGCCTTTTTGGTGGGTTTAGAGCCAATATTGAAGTGAAAAGAGTGGCGTAATACTACGTCAGCGCTGAATTTTAGATATACGTGGAGTAAGTTGAATGGCCCGTATTGCTGGTGTCAACATACCAGATAACAAACACGCCGTTATCTCCCTGACCTATGTTTTTGGGATCGGTAAAACCCGAGCTAAGCAGATCTGTGCCGCTACTGGTATCGCAGAATCTACCAAGATTAGCTCTTTGTCTGAAGATCAAATCGACGCACTGCGCGCCGAAGTTGGCAAGTTCACTGTAGAAGGTGATCTGCGCCGTGAAGTATCCATGAGCATCAAGCGCTTGATGGACCTGGGCTGCTTCCGCGGTCTGCGTCATCGTCGCAGCTTGCCAGTTCGTGGTCAGCGTTCTAAGACTAATGCACGTACCCGTAAGGGCCCGCGCAAGCCGATCAAGAAATAATCCTGCTGTTAACAGCAAGAGACAAGGTTAGGAGTTACTATGGCCAAGCCAAGTAAAACCACCCGTAAAAAGGTGAAAAAGACCGTTGTTGATGGCGTTGCTCATATTCATGCGTCTTTTAACAACACTATCGTGACTATTACTGACCGTCAGGGTAATACCCTGAGCTGGGCTACCGCTGGTGGTTCTGGTTTCCGCGGTTCACGTAAAAGTACCCCATTCGCTGCTCAGGTTGCTGCTGAGCGTGCTGGCGAAGCTGCCAAAGACTATGGTCTGAAAAATCTGGACGTAGAAGTTAAAGGTCCAGGACCTGGTCGTGAATCTGCTGTTCGCGCACTGAATAATGTTGGTTACAAAATCACTAACATTACTGACGTGACTCCGATTCCACACAACGGCTGTCGTCCGCCGAAGAAACGTCGCGTATAAGGGGGCTGAACAATGGCACGTTATATTGGACCAACTTGTAAACTGGCGCGTCGTGAAGGTACCGATCTTTTCCTGAAGAGCGGTGTTCGCGCGTTAGATTCAAAATGTAAAGCTGAAAACGCCCCAGGTGTTCACGGTATTCGTCGTGGCCGTCTGTCTGACTACGGTGTTCAGCTGCGTGAGAAACAAAAAGTTCGTCGTTTGTACGGCGTACTGGAAAAGAAATTCCGTCTGTACTACAAAGAAGCTGCCCGTCGTAAGGGTGCTACTGGTGAAAACCTGCTGAAGTTGCTGGAAGGTCGTCTCGATAACGTTGTTTATCGTATGGGCTTCGGTGCTACCCGTGCAGAAGCACGTCAGCTGGTATCTCACAAAGCGATTCAGGTTAACGGTGTAACTGTTAACGTCGCTTCTTTCCAGGTTAACCCTGGTGATGTAGTAGCTGTTCGTGAGAAAGCCAAAAACCAACTGCGTATTCAGCAGGCTCTGACTGTAGCCTCTCAACGCGCAGAGGTAGAATGGGTTGACGTTAATGCTGACAAGAAAGAAGGTACCTTCAAGCGTGTACCTGATCGTTCTGACCTGCCAGCAGAAATCAACGAAAACCTCATTGTAGAGCTTTACTCTAAGTAAGGGACTAATCGCTAAAGGTGTGGCTATGCAGAGTGCTGTAAACGAGTTTTTGACCCCGCGTCATATCGACGTTACTGAAACCGGCCCAACCCGTGCCAAAGTGGTTCTTGAACCACTGGAGCGTGGTTTCGGCCATACCCTTGGCAATGCGCTGCGTCGTATTCTGCTGTCTTCTATGCCTGGCTGCGCCATCATAGAAGCAGAGATCGACGGTGTACTGCACGAGTACAGCGCCATTGAAGGTGTACAGGAAGACGTAATCGAAATCCTGCTGAACCTGAAAGGCGTTGCCGTTGTAATGAACGGTAAAGATCAAGCTGTTCTGACCCTGAGCAAGAAAGGCCCAGGTGTTGTAACTGCTGGTGATATTCAGGTGGATCACGAAGTTGAGATCCGTAATCCTGAGCACGTAATTGCTAACATCACTGGTGATATCGACTTCAACATGAAGTTGACTGTTGCTCGTGGTCGCGGTTACCAGCCAGCTGATGCTCGTCGCAGTGACGACGAAGAGACTCGTGCAATTGGTCGTCTGCAACTGGATGCTTCTTACAGCCCGGTACGTCGTCTGTCGTACTCTGTTGAGAGCGCCCGTGTAGAGCAGCGCACTGACCTGGATAAACTGGTTCTGGACCTGGAAACCAACGGTACTATCGACCCTGAAGAAGCGATTCGTCGCGCGGCAACTATCCTGCAGCATCAGCTGGCAGTGTTTGTTGACCTGGAAGGTGAGAAAGAGTCTGAGCCTGAGCAACGCGAAGAGGAAATCGATCCTGTTCTGCTGCGCCCAGTTGATGACCTGGAGTTGACCGTACGTTCCGCCAACTGTCTGAAAGCAGAAAACATTTACTACATCGGTGACCTGATTCAGCGTACCGAAGTAGAGCTGCTGAAGACTCCGAACCTGGGTAAAAAGTCTCTTACCGAGATTAAAGACATTCTGGCTTCTCGTGGTTTGTCCCTCGGTATGCGTTTGGAAAACTGGCCACCAGCCAGCTTGAAGAACGACGACAGAGTTAATCCTTAAGTCATTCTAAGGTCCTCTTTTGCAGGGCTGACTTAAGTAGATTTGGTAAAGGGCCGTCACGCAAACAGAGGCGGCCATCAACAAGATTGTACGCTGCGCTTGCGCGGGCTTAGCAATCAAAAGTATAGGATTTAGAGTTATGCGTCATCGTCAAAGTGGCCGTCAACTGAATCGTAATAGCTCACACCGTAAAGCCATGTTCAAAAACATGAGCATTTCACTGGTTGAGCACGAGTTAATTAAAACTACCCTGCCAAAGGCAAAAGAACTGCGTCGCGTTCTTGAGCCTCTGATTACTCTGGGCAAGAAAGACAGCGTTGCTAATCGTCGTCTGGCTTTCTCTCGTCTGGGTAACAAAGCTGCTGTTGGCAAACTGTTCAACGAGCTGGGCCCTCGCTACGAAAGTCGTCCTGGTGGCTACATTCGTATCCTCAAGTGCGGTTACCGTACTGGCGATAAGGCACCAATGGCTTACGTTGAACTGGTAGATCGTCCAGTTGATGCGGAAGTTGTTGAAGAAGATTAAGTCTTAACAGGCTCTCTTCTGAGACATAAAAAAACCGGGTTTTTACCCGGTTTTTTTATGTCTGGAGTTTAAGGAATGCATTCATAGTTTTTTGTAACGGATTTGTCATCTTCTATAAATATTTGTTGTAAGCGTTGTAACAAAAAATTCATTTAATCTCTGCAAAATCCGACCGACATCACAAAGGCCTAATGCTAATAGGCTTTTAAAGGGGAAGGATTGTGAGATTAAAAGTAAGAACCAAATTAATACTACTGATTTTATTGCCGCTAGTTGCCTCAGCTGGTGTGGCTGGGCTGGCGATAAATGAACTGCAATCTGTTTCCCATACGGCCACGCGCTTAACTGAAGAGCGGTTGATTCCCGTCTGGCGATTAAATCGCATCGCCCGGCACTATACCCAGGGTATTGTTGATCTTGCCCATAAAACCCGTGGCCAAATGTTGTTCTGGGGTGAAGCTAAAAAAGCCCTGGAAGAGGCCAAGAGCACCATTAATACCGAGTGGGGCATTTACCGCAGTGGCCCGCTGACAGAGCGAGAAAAAGAGATTCTGGCCGATGGTGAAGAGGCTTTAGCAAAAGCTGAGGCTGCAATTGCGAAGCTGGAAGGTTTTATCGATGAAAAATCCAGTTATAGCATGGGGAGTTTCGTTGATCTGGAGCTTTACCCAAGCATCGAGCCTATTCTTGCGGTGCTTGATGAGCTGGTGCAGGTACAGGGCATGCTAGCTAATGAAGCTAGTACGGAGGCGCAAGCTGTTGCCGACAAGGCGCAGTTAAGTTTGTTGATTACGTTGGCGCTAGCGACTGTGCTGGTGATTGCCTTTGGTGTTTGGTTGTATACCGGTATTACTAATCGCCTGTCTCGTATGCTCAACACCATTACCACCATCGAGAAGAACAAAGATCTTACCGTGCGTGCGGATCTTCCTATGGGCGATGAATTCGGTGATATGGGGCGACGCTTCGACCGTATGATGACGGAAATTGGTGAGATGATTCGCGAACTACAAACCAGTGCCAACCAGGTGTATGGCGCTGCCGAAGAGTTGGTATTGGTGAGTGAAAAAACCCAAAGCCAGGCCAGTGAGCAGCAGGAGCAGATCAACCATATGGTGCAGGGGATGGATGAGGTTAATCAGGTGGCCAATACGGTGCTGACCAACGTCGCCCACGCCAATTCCGCCTCCACTGAAGCTGATGGCGCTGCCCAGCAGGGTAATTCCACCGTGATGGAGACTATGGCCTCAATTTCCGGTGTGTCCGATCAAGTGCAGGAAACTGCGTCTGGTATGTATGAGTTAAAAGAGGCAGGGGAAAATATCGGCAGTGTTTTGGCCGTTATTAAAGGCATTGCAGAGCAGACGAATCTTCTGGCGCTTAATGCTGCCATTGAGGCTGCTCGAGCCGGTGAGCAGGGGCGTGGATTTGCGGTGGTGGCTGACGAGGTGAGGCAACTTGCCAGCCGTACCTCTGAATCTACCAAAGAGATTCAGGAGATTATCGAAAACATCCAGCAGGGCACTCAGCGAGCGGCTGAGCAAATGGAGTCCGGTGAGCGTGCAGCTCGAGAAAGTGTGGAGCAGGCGCGCTTGGCGGGCCAATCGATTGAGGCCATTATCACCGGTGTATCCTTGATTGATGAGCGTACCCGTGCGATTGAGAACGCCAGTCAAAATCAGCAGGCTATTGTGGGTGAAGTAGGGGTTCGTGTGCAGCGCGTGGATGAGCTGGCCAGTCAGACCGCCGAGCTATCGACGCAGGCCACTGGGACCAGCCGGCAGGTCGCAGAATTGTCCCGTACCTTGGAGCAGCGTTTACAGCTGTTCTGTGCTTAATAGTCTGTTGGTGTTGGGTATAAAAAGAGAGGCACCTGAAACATCCTGTAAGCAGCTGCCTGATGAGGGAGAGTATCTTGGTTTATGTTGTGCGTACTTAAAGGTGCATCAAATTAAGCAGTGAATAGTGAGCGGCTGCTGCCAGCAACGGGCACAGCACCAGGAAAGTCATTTCTCTTAGTCCAAACTGAATATCCATACCGCCAACCTCGCTTTTGTGTTCATGTGATAGCCGTGAAGACCATCATCTGGTCTATTAACTGTAGGCCCAGATTGGGGATTTTGTAGTGCGAAATTGCGCCAATATGTGTAAGAAATATCCCACAGATCGCGGCGCCACGAATAGGGTGTCAATGCTGAAGAGCGTTAGTTAATTAAGATTGCTCGTGCAGCAGCAGGGCGGCTTTTCGCTCGCAGCCCCAGTGGTAATTACCAATGTCGCCATCCTGGCGAATAACGCGATGGCAGGGGATCAACAGGCCGATAGGGTTTTGTGCCACGGCGGTGCCCACCGCTCTGCTCGCGCCGGTCTTGCCGATGGCAGATGCCAGTTGACCATAACTGGTTAACTGTCCTGCAGGCAGGCGAATCAGTGCCTCCCATACCTTGTGTTGAAAGGGGCTGCCGATAATGTGCAGCTGTAGTTCTCTGTGGGGTAAAAAGAGCTGGCTGGCTATCTTCTGGTGCGCGGGGTTATGGTGGGAGTGTTGAAAGCTGGCGTTGGGCCAGCGCTGTAGAAGTTCTGCCTCACCGCAGTCTTGTTCGCTGAAATCCAGGTAGCACAAGCCTCTGTCAGTTGTGGCGAGTAAAGCTCGGCCAATAAGGGTCGGCTGCCAACTGTATTCAATATGCAGGCCCTGGCCTTTACGTCGCACGCTGCCCGGGGTCATGGCATCCCAGTGCAAACACAAGTCATGCAGGCGGCTTGGGCTGCTCAGGCCACTGGCCAGGCTGGTGTTTAGCACATCCTCGCCTTCACTTAGTCGGGTGAGGCAGGACTGGCGGGTAAGGAACTGTAAAAACGCTTTGGGTGATAATCCCGCCCACTGCTGGAACAGACGCTGGGTGTAGTGCGGGCTTAAACCAATATGCGTGGCAATCTGTTCCAGCGAGGGCTGTTGCTGCAGGTGATCGCGGATATAGCAGATAGCTAAAGCGATCTTATGATAGTTTTCCGATGTTGGGGGCGGGGCTGGCTTGTTCATGCTGGCAGTCTACCCCGTTTAGGTTGCTAAACCACCCGATTCTTGTCATTAGCTGTCGATTACCCACTGGTGTTGATTAAGCTGTTATTCAGTTACTCCGCGTATCTTAGGTGGTGTGATGAGATGTAAGTTGTTGGAATCAAATAACAAAAAGAATTGATATGGAACATTGCGATAGCCCTAGCTTATATGTCAGCATGGGCCTCCAATAAGAATTTATATACCTGATTGATTGTCCTGATTTATTGTAATTTGAAAGGAGAAAGACACATGATGAAACGTGTTGTTAAAGCTGCACTGTTGAGTGCTGCGGTAGTGGCTATGGCGCCACAGGTTTCACTGGCTGGTGATGCGGCGGCAGGTAAAGCCAAGGCGGCTATGTGCGCTGCTTGTCACGGCGCTAATGGTATCGCCAGTGTGCCTACGTACCCTAACCTGGCTGGCCAAAACGCTCCTTACCTGGAGTCCGCGTTGAAAGCTTACAAGCTTAAGCAGCGTTCCGGTGGTCAAGCGGCCATTATGTATGGCATGGCGGCTGGTTTGAGCGATGCTGATATTGCGAATCTGGCGGCTTACTATAGTGGTTTGAAGTAAGAGCAGCTTGAAATAAGCGTCAGCTATCTAATAAAAAAGGCCGAAGCAGTTCCCTGCTTCGGCCTTTTTTTGTGTCCTGGATTAGGTATTAGGCTTCTTTCAAAGCCGCTACCAGATCCAGAATCGCGCCTTTACCGTCGCCGAACAACATCAGGGTGTTGTCTTTAGCGAACAGTGGGTTAGGCAGACCGGCGAAACCGGCAGACAGAGAACGCTTAACCACAACCACGGTTTTGGCTTTGTCCACGTTCAGAATTGGCATGCCGTAGATTGGGCTACCTTTGTCTTCACGGGCCATTGGGTTGGTTACGTCGTTCGCACCGATTACGATGGCAACGTCAGTTTGCTCAAAGGTCGGGTTGATAACATCCATTTCCTTCAGCTTGTCGTAGGAAACTTCTGCTTCTGCCATCAGTACGTTCATGTGACCAGGCATACGACCGGCAACCGGGTGAATGGCGTATTCAACTTCAATACCCATTTCTTCCAGAGTGTCAGACAGATCACGTACGGCGTGTTGAGCCTGAGCCATCGCCAGACCAAAACCAGGCACGATCACAACGCGGCGGGCGGTTTCCAGCAGCATACCGACTTCATCCGGGGAGCTGGATTTAACCTTGCCGGCGTAGACTTCGTCGGCATCCATGGTTTCGCCAGCTTCAGCCATAACACCGAAGAGTACGTTGAACAGGGAGCGGTTCATCGCCACACACATGATTTGTGTCAGGATGATACCGGAGGCACCTACCAGAGAACCGGTCACGATCAGAGCGCTGTTGCCCATCACAAAACCAGCCGCTGCTGCTGCAATACCGGAGTAGGAGTTCAGCAGGGCGATAACCACAGGCATATCGGCACCACCGATTGGCATTACCAGCAGGATCCCCATAACACAGGCCGCCGCAACAATGCCCCAGAAAACCTGGGTGTTGGTTGGGTCGGTGGTCATGTAACCGATGGCGATAATAGAGCCTACCAGCAGGATAGCGTTAACCGCTTTCATGCCTGGGAAGCCTTTAGGCTGGCCATCAATCAGTTCTTGCAGTTTGGCAAACGCCACAAAAGAACCGGTCAGGGTTACTGAGCCAATAAATACCGCAGCACCGGTGGCAATCATGGCTACTGTGCCCATGCCTGCGCCTACACCGGTAGCAGCGCCCACAGCTTCAGCAGCCGCTGCAGCCAAGTCACCTTGTGCGGCAGGTTGAGACTTCAGGAACTCTGCGGCAGCAATGGCCAGAGATGCACCACCACCAAAACCGTTCAGCAGAGCAATCAGCTGAGGCATCGCGGTCATCTGAATCTTGATAGCCAGGGTGGCGCCAACGATAGCACCTACAACGGCACCAGCAATGATCCACTCGAAGCTAACGATTTCGTTGTTCAGCAGGGTTACAACAATCGCCACCAGCATACCGCTGGCCGCAAGTTGGTTACCACGAACAGCGGTTTTAGGCTTGGACAAGCCCTTGATGCCCAGAATAAACAGGGACGCCGCAACAATGTAGGCGATTTCGATCAAGTTCGCATTCATGACTTACTTCCTCTTGAACATCGCCAGCATGCGGTTGGTCACCATAAAACCACCCACTACGTTAATGGTCGCCAGAGCAACGGCAATGAAGCCCAGCACGTTTACCATGGTTTCGTTACCACCGTGGCCGGCAGCCAGAATGGCGCCGACGATGGTAATACCGGAAATGGCATTGGTACCCGACATCAGTGGGGTGTGAAGTGTGGGTGGAACCTTGGTGATCAGTTCGAAACCCAGGAATACGGCCAAGACGAACAAGGCCAGATGCATAATACTCATATCCATGATCTAGTCCTCTTATTCAGCGGTGGCAGGTTCGGGTTGGGCGATACCGAGAAGTTCTTTCAGGCGAGGCTGAACGACTTCTCCGTTTAGGCTAACCACGGTGTCGTGCACAATCTCGTCCTCGAAATCGAGGTTGATATTGCCTTCATCATCGACCAGGTGGGCCAGCAAGTTTTCAATATTCTTGCCGTACATCTGGCTGGCGTGATGAGCCACGCTGGCAGGGACATGGCTTGGGCCAAGGATAGTCACGCCGTTAACGACGACTTCTTTGTCCAGCTCAGTCAGTTCACAGTTACCACCTTTTTCTGCTGCCAGGTCAACAATGATGGCGCCAGGCTTCATGGACTGAACCATTTCAGCGGTAATCAGAATAGGGGATTTCTTACCAGGCACGGCGGCGGTGGTAATCACGATATCCTGTTGTGACAGTACGTCGGCCATAGCAGCTTGCTGGGCTTTAATAAACTCAGCAGATTGCTCTTTGGCGTAACCGCCACTGGTTTCAGTGTTTTCCGCTTTAATATCCAGCTCTACTGGCTTGGCGCCAACAGACAGGATTTGCTCTCGGGCGGCAGGGCGTACGTCGTAGGCTTCTACCACGGCACCTAAACGCTTGGCGGTAGCACAGGCCTGCAGGCCAGCAACACCGGCACCCATAATAAAGGCGCGAGCGGGCTTCAGAGTACCGGCAGCAGTCATGTTCATAGGGAACATTTGCTTGCTTTGCTCTGCGGCAATTAATACGGCTTTGTAACCAGCAATCATGGCCATAGACGAAAGAACGTCCATTGCCTGAGCACGGGTAATACGTGGAATCAGTTCCATTGCAACGCCGGTGACTTTGCGGTCAGCCAGAGTTTGGGCGAATTCCGGGTTTGCCAGAGGGTCCATCATGCCAACCAGAATTTGGTTGTCACGCAGCTTATCCAGGTCCCCTGCTGGGTCTTCCTGGGTAAAGCCTTGGGTCTGCACCTGAACAATAATGTCAGCCTGGCTAAATATGCTATTGCGGTCCTGTAGTTTTGCACCAGCCTCTTCATAGGCTTGGTCGCTATGGCCTGCTTGAGCGCCAGCACCGGGTTCAATCAGGATTTCTCGTCCTAATTTCACCAGAGCTGCCACATTTGCAGGGATTAAGCCGACTCGACTTTCCCCTGCGCGGGCTTCTTTGGGTACACCAATGATCACAAGCTTGATCCTCCGTAGTAGGCTCTTTTGAGCACACATCATTTAAAGAACTACTGCTTTGTCTCTGTCTTTAAGTGCTAAACGTATAATTGTTGTTATAAATGCCCTTATTTTGGGCGGCCTGCGATTTTACCCGAACACGCCATAAGGCAACAGTTTATTTTTTGTCTGATAACTATAGATTTTGGCTATCACGGTCTGGGGCAGGTCTGTGGTGTCGCTCCAGTCGCGGTGCCAGTCAGGTCGGGGTACGACCCGCAGGCTCGGACCCCTTGGTTCGGAGGGAGGCGGATGGGAGGAGGGCGGGGACTGGTCCTGCGAGTCAGCCCCCATCTTGGGCATCAGCGCAGGGCAATGCCTCTGACCCAGTTCTTAAAGCCGTTAATGGCATTCTGGTGGGAAGATTTACAGATATTCTGGATCGGCTTATGCAGGGTTTTGATATGTTCCGGATTACAGCTCTGCTGGAGGGTCGACAGTACCTGCTTACTGTCCAGAATAGCGTCGGAGTCGAACAGTTCGGGATGAATCTCATAGACCCCGGCCAGGGTGATCAGGCTTTCCTCACTAAAATCCGCCTGGGTTTGCTGTTGGCGCATGGCCAGGAAGCGGGTGCGGTTGATAAAGCGTTTGATGCGCCTTGGTGTTGGCCGGGTATCGCCCACTGCCTTGCTCCATTTCTCCATACTGGTTTCAAATTGTTGGCTATCTGTTACCACGACTCTTTGGCGTTGGCGAATACGTTCGTAGGCAATATAGGCGAAAAATAAAACAGTGATCAGCAGGGGCAGGATAATCCACTGTAGTTCTGTGGTGGAGGTTTGTGGGGTGTAGGTGAGTTGTGTTGAGTCCTCTGTATTATTATCGTTTTCAGGTGATGTACCTGTAATCTCCTCCGGGTTGATGCCTGTGTCATCGGCGATATTAGTTTGAGCGATTTTGTCGGCCGTTAGTTCAGTTTTATTGTTTTCATCGGCTGCAGTTGTTGATGTCTCTGGAAGCGGGAAGGTTTGTCCCAGGTA
Organism: Maricurvus nonylphenolicus; assembly: GCF_042854845.1. Lineage (GTDB taxonomy): Bacteria > Pseudomonadota > Gammaproteobacteria > Pseudomonadales > Cellvibrionaceae > Maricurvus > Maricurvus nonylphenolicus. The sequence goes on from NZ_AP031498.1 coordinate 561,489, forward strand.
GATGCCGCCAGCCAACAGGGCTAATGTGCATACAAGAGTAGCGCCAGCTCGTAGCGCAATTTTTTTCCAGGCGTTGTCTTTACTGGTGTTGCTGGTTTTATCGGGGGTTGCCAGGGAAGCGGACTGTTGCGCGCTGGTTTCCGGTACTGGCACTTCGATATTCACCAGTTTTTCCAGATAGCGGTGGGCTTTGGCTTGCAGTTCTTCTTCGCTAAGCCCAATGTGGGTATTGCGATAGTAGTTGGCAATGGCTTTGACGACTGGCTCCTCTTCCATGCCCATGATGACATAGCAATGGCCATTGGATACCAGGAAATTAACAGTCTCCAATATATCGAGGATACGCTTTTCATTGCAGCGATCGAGATCATCAATAACGATAGTCAATGTCGTTGGGCTTAAGGCTTTGCACAGATCTTCGAACTCGCCAATAAATTGCTCCCGCAAACCAATCATGGAGCGCAGGTCCAGCGGTTTGCGATTGGCGCCAATCAGTTTTTTAAACCAGGTGTTGCCGGTAAGGTTGGCGATATTGGTGCCGACCAGTGACACCGTAATACCGAAAGACATTAGGGCGGACAGCCATGGACTGTGTTTCGCTAAATCGGTAGATTTTCCACTAACTATTGTTTCGTCAGGGATAATAAAGTTGCCTGTCGTCATCCAGTAACCCAGTGGCACAATTAATAGCGCCAGGGCGGCTATGGAGCGAGCGGGATTCTTTTGTACCCGCAACCAGAGCAAATTAAATTGAAAAATCAGGTTGGCGGCACTGAAGGTGGGTGGCAGGGCTTCCTGGCGAATACGCTCCAGCAGACCGGCGAGAAATTGCGTTTCATTTTGGTGGTGCCAGGCGTTGACCCAAACAGGTCGAATTTGATGTTTGGTGAGGTCATTGCAAATCAATTTCATCAGTGATGATTTACCGCAGCCCCACTGACCAACAATCGCGGTGGTCAGTGGTGGTCGGGTACGTTCGTTACGCAGGAAACGCGACATAGCCAGGGCGATGGGCTTGAACTCAAGGCGGTCATTTTTAACATCGTCTATTGGTGCGTCGCTGATAAAGAAATCATCCAGCGCATTGCCTAGGGATGTTTGTGCGGCAACCGGCATGACTAACAATACAATGCCTGCGCCGGTAAAAAGCAGTGCCAGTGTTATCGCAATAGGACTTGGGTAGTGTTTTGGTGTCAGTGTATTCCAATTGCTATTGCCAAAATATTCAGCCATAGCGAAATGACTGGCGGCAATGGTTTTCCAGCCGTTGTCATTTTGTTGATGTTGCAGAATACCGTTGTCCGTTAGGCGCCATTGGTCCTGATCGTTTTGGATAATCCGGGCTTGCAGTTGTTTGTTTTCCCCTTTCCAGCGCAGGTTAATGGATTCTCGCAGTGTTGTTTCCTGCTCGGGGATAGCTTGGGATTGTTGTTGGGGAAGATACAGGGCGGGATTAAACGATACCCTGACATAATTGGTTTGCGGCTGGGTTACAGCTTTGCTTTGCGGGCGAGTAATGTCTCGCTGCATCGTAATATTGTAGGGAGAGATACTTCCCTGTTTGACCAAAATGCGTTGCACCGTATCGGTCATATTGCCGCCCAGATAACGGTCGCGTTTTTGATCTTTGGCGCTGACATAAGGCGTCAGTAGTAGTTCTGTGATTTGCGGAGAGCCATCAGCCGCTTCAAACCCGAGAGGCAGATAACCTTTTTCTTCGCGCAAGGGGAAGCGTTGTTGGTCAATAAAACGAATCAGTGCATCCAGGTCTGCGCGACCCTGTTTGGTTATGGCAGTTGATCCACCTTCGAAGGTAATGACAGTTGTGGGTAGTTGAGGAGAAGGTTGTGGAGAGATTGTTTGCTTTGGTGTTGCAGTGTTAACTGCGGTGAGGGTGCCTGCGCTATCGATGGTTGTCGCTAGGGTTTCGTCTGCTTTGGCTACCAGCATCTTATCGCCTTGCGCCTGTATCTGATTGTCTCCGTCAAGGATGTTATACACAGGCAGTTTCAGTGGTGCATTGCTTTCCTGTGCTTCAATCCACCAGTGATAGCTAAAACGCTGATTGCCATCGCTAAAGGGGTTATCCGGCGTTGGAGCAAACAGGGTTGTTAGCCAGCAGCCGATAATGGCAATCAGAAACAAGCTGGCGCTGAGTAGGTAACGGTTGGATGTAATAGGAGGGCGACTGGGTGTCGCTGGATCAGCGGATGGAGGTGTTGTCGTTGTTTCGTTAGTAGAAGTAGATTCTGGTGGTTCGCTAAAGCGTAAGTCGTCCCGATACTGGGCTTTGTTTTCTTCGGCTTTGCTATAAGACTCTTTGGCCGTCATAACACCCTCCCTATGCTATCTATGATCCCAAGGGGTGATTGTGCCATGCCGGGGTGGCATGGCAAGCATGTAGGGTGAAGTGGACGCCGAAACAAGGTTGTTGGCGCCAGAATCTGAGAGATATTAGCTGTTGCTTGCGGCCAAAATAGGCTTGAGGAAGCGCCCGGTGTGAGACGCTTTCTTTTTCGCTACCTGTTCCGGTGTGCCGGAGGCAATAATCTGCCCGCCACCACTGCCGCCTTCTGGGCCTAGATCCACCAGCCAGTCGGCGGTTTTGATGACGTCCAAATTGTGTTCAATCACCACAACGGTATTGCCGTGATCGCGCAGGCGATGCAGTACACTTAACAGTTGTTGGATGTCGTGAAAGTGCAAACCTGTGGTTGGCTCGTCGAGAATATACAGGGTCTTGCCGGTATCGCGCTTGGACAGTTCCTTCGCCAGTTTCACCCGTTGGGCTTCACCACCAGACAGGGTAGTGGCGGCCTGACCCAGGCGGATATAAGACAGGCCTACATCCATCAGGGTTTGCAGTTTGCGGGCAATGGCGGGAATGGCATCGAAAAATTCCCGTGCGTCTTCCACTGTCATATCCAGCGCTTCGTGAATATTCTTGCCCTTGTATTTAATCTCCAGGGTTTCGCGGTTGTAGCGTTTGCCTTTACAGACATCACAAGGCACATACACATCCGGTAGAAAGTGCATTTCCACTTTTACCACACCGTCACCCTGGCAGGCTTCACAGCGGCCGCCTTTCACATTAAAGCTAAAGCGACCTGGTTTATAGCCCCGTGAACGCGCTTCCTGGGTGCCGGAAAATAATTCACGGATGGGGGTGAAGATACCGGTGTAAGTAGCCGGGTTAGAGCGTGGTGTGCGGCCAATGGGGCTTTGGTCAATATCGACACACTTGTCGAAATTATCCATGCCGTGCACGGCTTTGTGTGGCGCAGCTTTTAGTGTAGTGGCCCCATTGAGCGCGGTTGCGGCCAAGGGATAAAGGGTAGCATTGATGAGGGTAGATTTTCCGGATCCCGATACGCCAGTGACGCAGGTCATCAGGCCCACTGGAATTTCCAGGGTAACTTCTTGCAGGTTGTTGCCGCTGGCGCCTTCCAGTACAAGGGTTTGATCTTTGTTAAAGGGCGTTCTGTTTTCGGGGATAACAATCTGCTTTTTACCTGACAGATAATCGCCGGTAAGTGAGCCCTTGGTTTTCATGATTTTTTTAACATCGCCCTGGGCAATCACTTCACCACCGTGGACGCCAGCCCCTGGGCCAATATCAATCACATGGTCGGCGGTGCGAATGGCATCTTCATCGTGTTCAACCACGATCACCGTGTTGCCCAGATCGCGCAAGTGAGTCAGCGTATTTAGCAGGCGATCATTGTCTCGTTGGTGCAAACCAATAGAGGGCTCATCGAGGATATACATCACCCCGACAAGGCCGGCGCCAATTTGGCTGGCCAAGCGAATGCGTTGGGCTTCACCGCCGGAGAGGGTGTCGGCACTGCGATTAAGGGTCAGGTAATTAAGGCCAACATCCACCAAAAACTTAAAGCGGTCGCGCAGTTCTTTAAGTACCTTGTCGGCGATTTCGGCCTTGGCGCCCTCGAAGGTGAGTTGCTCAAAATAAGCAAATGCTTCACCGACCGGTAACGTGGTTATTTCCGGCAGGGTGCGGTTATCCACAAAAACATTGCGGGCATCTTTGCGCAAGCGGGTGCCTTCACACTCCGGACAGTTTTGGCTGGAAACGAATTTGGCTAGCTCTTCACGCACGCTTTGGGATTCGGTTTCCTTGTAGCGGCGGCTCATATTATTTATCACGCCTTCAAAAGTGTGATTGCGCTGGTAGGTATCGCCCTTGTCATTGGCATAGCTGAAGTTAATCACTTCATCGCCTGAGCCATAGAGGATGACGTCGCGGTGCTTTTTCTTGAGTTTTTTCCAGGGGGTATCAATGGAAAACCCATAGTGGTCAGATAGCGAGGTCAGCAGGTGGAAGTAGTAATAATTGCGTCTGTCCCAACCGCGAATGGCGCCTTCAGCCAAGGAGGCTTCTGGAAATTGGATGACCTTGTCTTCATCGAAATACTGGCTGACACCCAGGCCGTCACAGCTGGGACAGGCGCCAGCGGGATTGTTAAATGAGAACAGCCGAGGTTCCAGCTCAGTTAATGAGTAATCGCACACGGGGCAAGCGTGTTTGGCTGAGAAGGTGCGATCCTCTTCCTCGCCATCCATAAAACTGATGGCGGCCAGGCCGTCGGTGAGTTGTAGGGCAGTTTCGAAAGATTCAGCCAGGCGTAACTGTAAGTCATCGCGGACTTTAAAGCGGTCGACGACCACTTCAATGGTGTGTTTCTTTTTCTTGTCCAGCGCGGGCACATCATCCAGGTCAACGACCAGGCCATCGATACGGGCGCGGACAAAGCCGTCACGGCGCAACTGCTCAAAGGTATGTAAATGTTCACCTTTCCGGTTACGCACCAGTGGCGCCAGCAGCATAATTTTGCTGCCCTCCGGCAGTGCCAGAACCTGATCAACCATTTCGCTAACGGTCTGTGCCGCCAGTGGTTCGCCATGAATTGGGCAGCGAGGTTCGCCGACACGCGCAAACAGTAAGCGCAGGTAATCGTAGATTTCGGTAATAGTGCCTACGGTCGAACGGGGATTGTGGGACGTTGATTTCTGCTCGATGGAAATCGCTGGGCTCAAGCCTTCCACATGATCGACATCCGGCTTTTCCATCATCGACAGGAATTGGCGGGCATAGGTGGACAGAGATTCAACGTAGCGCCGTTGGCCTTCGGCGTAGAGGGTATCAAAGGCCAGGGAGGATTTGCCGGAGCCCGACAGGCCGGTGATAACAATCAGCTTGTCACGGGGAATGTCGAGGTCAATATTCTTCAGGTTATGGGTGCGGGCGCCACGTACAAAAATCGTATCCACGAAAGTCTACCTAACTGCGGGTCAAGCCAGCCAGTATACGATGTTTTGCCAAGTGAGGCTAAATATCCCTCTTATGCCATATGTTCTTTAGCCCAGTTGCAGGCTTGCAGGCGATTGCGAACCCCAATCTTTTTGAAGATGTTATACAGGTGGCTTTTGATGGTGTGTTCACTGACGTGGATTATTTTGGCTATCTCGTGATTGGTTGAGCCATCAACAAGGTATTGCAGAATTTCCTGTTCGCGTTTGGTCAGTGGATTGGTGTTGGTTGCCAGGCGTGGAGACTGGCGATATTTTTCCAGCAGTTGTTGTGTCACTTTACGCGGTAGCCAGTGAGCGCCGTTGAGGATTTCTTGCAGACCATTAAGTAGTTGGGACTGTGTGGTGTCTTCGTAGAAGATACCTTTGACTTGCGGCCAGGATGCCAGCTCTTCATAGGATAGATCCTGGGCGGTGTTAAGCAGGGCGACTTTGGTGGTGTTGTTGGCTTTGTCGAGTTTGCCCAGCAGTGTGTGGGCGGCTTGCGGGGTGAAACTGTGGCAATCAATCAGTAGCAGTTCACAGTAGGCTGTCAGGCTCTCAGTAGAATCAAATTCGATGAGTTGGCAACTTTGCTGCAGCTCTTTTTCCAGTATGTCAATTAGGATTCCTGTTTGCAGGTTTTGGTTGCCTGCCAGTAGGATGTTGGGAGTTTGCTCGGCAGCGCGCTTGTCCAAAAGCGCGTTGTGGGGGGCTGCTATTGGCGACGTCATGATAAATCCTTGTCCTGTGTTGCTCTTCCTTGAGGCCAGCTGTGAGAGTTCTGGCCACTATCGCGGTGGGCAAGGATAGAGCTCTTAAGTTACAGCTGCAAGTACGTCAGTCAATATAATGAGAAAATAAGAAAATAAGCTTAGGCTTTTATTTTTTCAGATTTTAGCTCTTTCAAAATGCAAATGTTTTTTGTTGTTATTGTGAAGTTGGTCACTGCGATTTAGCCTTAAATACAAGTGTCGTTTGTTCGATAGTCGCCATTACAAATGCTCCAGTGTTAACACCTCTCGCGCCCAATTGCATGCTTGTAATCGGCTTTTGACGCCAAGTTTTTTATAGAGATTGTAGAGGTGACTTTTTACCGTGTGTTCGCTGACATGAAGTGCGTTGGCAATGGTGGCATTGGATGCGCTTTCACAAATGAGGTTGAGAATTTGTTTTTCCCGGCGGGTCAGGTGTGGAAGCTGTCTTGTGCCGACAGGTGGTTTTCTGTTTTCGTCAAGAAAGCGGTGCAGAAGTTGGCGTGGCATCCAAAAATCACCGGTTAGCATATGGTTAATGCCTCTCAGTAGTTTTTCTTCACACAGTGGCGGGTGAAAAATACCTTTCACGCAGGGCCATTCAATCAGGTTTTCGTAGCGGGAGCCTGTGGGAACGTTAATCAGGGCGCACAAAGGGGATTCTGGTTGATTGATGTGCTCGCGAAACCAGGCGCGCAGTTGGGAAATGCTATTGTGTTGACAATCGAACAGGCAGATTAACTCTGAGCTGGGAGTGTTGTCGTTGAACGGCAGAACTCTGCATTCCATACTCATTCGATCAGCAATGACTTGGGCGAGCAGCGAAGTGCGTAGGTCGGGACAATTACAACGAATAACAATAAGGCCATCATTGGCCTTCTGTTGTGGGCTATGCGATAGCATGTGCAAATCCTTTGCGTTGAGTGCTTCAGTAACCGGTTTTTATTGTTGTTTGGTTTACATCTTCGGCAGTCCAGCCGAGGCGCTGTACTATCTAGCCATACTATCTAGTCATTGTTGCAAACTGGCCACTACTCTTAAGGCTATCAGCGCAGGCAGGATAATCACTCTGGGGGAGGGGTGCAATTGAGTTGCGATTTTGGATGCCAAAATTCAGCAGAAAGTAGTGCTATTGCTCAAAAAGCAGGTCTTGTAGAAGGGCGCATAAAAAGGTGAGCGCATAAAAAACGGCGAACCATGCTTGCATGTTTCGCCGTTTCCGTTTTCTGGATTAGGGGTGCGGCTTATTGGCCGGCAGCAGTTGCCTCAGCGCCGCCCAAACCGCCAATCACGGCACTGGCAACCAGGCCTTCGTTGTAGCCTGCATCCAGGGCCATATCCTGAACGTTGGAGGCCAGCATTGGGCGCTCGCTCACAACGGCCATGATAAGGTCATTGGCTTCGCCAACACTGGCGTTGGTCAGAGTGCTGTCTAGCTCTGCCAGCATTTGGGCATCGCTGATGGAGTCGATCAGGTCGGAGGCATCTGCCAGGGCGATGGAAACTTCGGCATTGGCCACACTGGCAGCCAGCATATTGATAGCTTCCTGGCCGCGTACTTCGCGGATGGCGTCTTCAGCGCTGGCAACAGCGAGGGTCAGTTCGGCGTCAGCCACAACCGCTGCCAGTTGATTCATGGCCTCTTGGGCTCTAACTTCGGCAATCGCCACCTCTGCACCGGTTACGGCCAGGGTCAGTTCTGCGGAAGCAACGCTGGCATTTAGCGCGTCCAGAGCGGGTTGAGCGTCGACTTTTGTCGCCGCTGAAGCTGCCAGTGGCAGTGCAAGGCTCACGCCCAGAGCCAAAATAGATTTCTTCATATCGATCATCACCAAGTCCATCGTGTTGTTATTGTTGCAGGATGACATGCATAAAATTTAAGCGATCCTAGTCTAGCTCTGTGGAACATTAGTTGCAATGCGCGCCACAAGCTTAGAGAAAACTCTTATAGATATGGCGGTATTTATGCCTAAATCACAGGCCTGTTCCTTGCCTGAACGCTCAAGTTTACCGTGAACCTCGGGGCTGGGTACTACCGACAGGCGGGGTGAATTGCTAAAATCGCCGCTTTTTCCGCTTCTCTTTTAGGGTTTTAAGCCCCGGTTTTAGGATTTTTTATGTCTGCAGTCCCCTTTGAACGCCGTGCGGTTGCCTCGCTGGCGAGTCTCTATGCCTTCCGCATGTTGGGGCTATTTATGGTGCTGCCCGTGCTTAGCCTCTATGGCGAGGTGTATGACGGCAGTTCACCATTAATGCTGGGGGTGGCACTGGGGGCCTATGGCTTTACCCAGGCCATTTTGCAGATTCCTTTTGGCATGTGGTCCGACCGTTGGGGGCGCAAACCGGTAATCGTGGTCGGTTTGTTGCTGTTTGCTCTGGGGAGTGTGGTTGCGGCCCAGGCCTCCACGGTTTATGAGTTGATTATTGGTCGCTGCCTGCAGGGCGGTGGAGCAATCGCCAGTGCGATTATGGCATTAGTGGCTGATCTCACCAGTGATGAGAATCGTACCAAGGCCATGGCTGCGATAGGTGCTTCTATTGGCCTGTCGTTTTCTGTGGCGCTGGTGCTGGGGCCTGTGATATCGGCAGGTTACGGTTTATCCGGTATTTTCTGGCTGACGGCGGTGTTAGCCTTGGTGGGTATCGTTATTCTGTTGCGCTGGGTTCCGACGCCGGTCATCACTCAGGCTCGAAGCCACCGTGATGCCGGTGCTGTTCCCGAGCTGTTAGGCCGCACGCTACGCAATCGGGAGCTGATGCGCCTGAATGTCGGGGTGGGAGTTTTACACTGTGTGCTAATGGCGACGTTTGTGGTTATGCCGCTGATTTTGGAGCAGCAGTTGGGGATCAGCCGTGAGCAGCACTGGCAGTTGTACCTGCCCATGTTGGTATTGGCCTTTATTGCTATGGTGCCTTTTATGATTGTGGCGGAGAAGCGCCGCAAGATTAAGCCGGTGTTCCTTGGCGCTGTGGGGCTGTTAGGTGCGATGGAGTTGGTGATGGCGGCCAGCCTGGATGCGAGCCTGGTGTTTCTGGCGGGGCTATTTTTGTTTTTCACCGCCTTTAATTTGCTAGAGGCCACTCTGCCTTCGTTAATGAGCAAGGCTGCGCCTGCAGGCAGTAAAGGCACGGCCTCGGGCATCTATTCCACCAGCCAGTTTATGGGGGCCTTCATCGGTGGTGTCGGTGGTGGTTGGCTGCTGCAGGAGCATGGTGTCGGCGCTGTATTCGCCTGCTCGACGGTTATGATCGCTATCTGGTTGGCAGTGGCTATGACAATGAGTACGCCTCGCTTCCTAACCAGTGTGCAGGTGCCTCTGGAGGGGCAGGACCCCGCAGCGGCAGAGGCGCGTTTGGGCGCTTTGCCCGGTGTTGCAGAGGTGGTCATTATTGCCGAAGAGCAAGCCGCCTACCTGAAAGTGGATAACAAGCTGTTTGACCGGCAGGCCCTCAAATCCAGCTAAATCGATACTCAATCAAGACTTTTGGTTGAATTTTTGCCTTTTCAGGTCCGCCCCATTTTTTCTTGGGGCAGGCTAGTGTAAGCTGCCATCATTGCTGCCCGGGGTCTCGGGCAGGTCTGGACGTTTATTTGATTGTTTTGATTATAAAGCAGCACCCTATAGAGGTGCTCTATAGATATTGTTAGGAGAAAATTATGGCCCGTGGCGTCAATAAAGTGATTCTGGTGGGGAACTGTGGCCAGGATCCGGATACCAAGTTTATGCCGTCTGGCGGTGCTGTAACCAATATCAGTGTGGCTACTAGTGAGTCCTGGAAGGACAAGCAAACTGGCCAGCCACAGGAGCGTACCGAGTGGCATCGTGTGGTGTTCTTTAACCGTCTGGCAGAAATCGCCGGCGAATACCTGCGCAAAGGTAGTAAAGTCTATATTGAAGGCTCTCTGCGTACGCGCAAATGGCAGGATCAGAGTGGTCAGGACCGTTACACTACTGAAATCGTTGCCAGTGAAATGCAGATGCTGGATAGCCGCGGCGATAATGCCGGTATGGGCGCGGGTGCAGGCGCAGGTATGGGAGCAGGCAATAACATGGGCGGTGGCTTCCAGCCACAAGCAGCTCCGCAGGCCGCAGCGCCTCAAGCGGGTGGTTTCCCGCCGCAGCAGCCAGCAGCACCTCAGCAGCCTATGGGGCAGCCACAGCAAGCTCAGCCTCAGGCTCAGCAGCCGCAGCCAGGTATGCAGCCTCAGCAACAGCCCCAGCAGGGTTTCCAACCTCAGCAACCTGCGGCCGCACCGCAACAGCCTGCGGGCTTTGATTCTTTTGACGACGATATTCCGTTCTAAGGTCGTCCGTTCTACACTTAATCTCAGAGCGCGTGTTGTAAAGCACGCCATCTGAGGTTATGCCTCAATCCAATTCGTTTAATTAACCTGTAGTCACGCATTTTTGTGGTCAGTAAACTGCTTTTAACCGATGCATATTCGGCGCTGGGCTCTGCTATCAGTCACACTCTGGAGTCGCGTCCCTATAACTTGCTTATGCCTGAGCCTGGTGAAATAGACTGGGGGCAGCCTGAAGCGGTTATGTCTTATCTGGATGAGCACCGTCCCGCTGTTGTCATTAACAGTTTGGGCTGGGCGGAGAAGCCGGATGTCACCCAGCAGCTATTGTTGGTGACTGCGGCGAAGCATTTGGCGGCAGCCTGCCATTCTTTGGATATAGTTCCGATTCACCTTTCCAGTTTTCGCGTATTTGGTGGAGAGAATAAGTCTGCCTATGATGAGCGAGACAAGCCTTCACCGCTTGGTCCCGAGGGGCGGGCCTTTCTTGAAGCAGAGCGTAGTTTCGAAGGTTTGAAGCGGCATATTAACTTGCGCCTGAGTTGGGTATTAAGTGAAGACCCGTCCTCGCTGGTGCAGCGTTATTTGTCGGCACTGACCCGTGCAGACGGTGTGCTGGAATTGCTGGAGGATTACCGCGGTGCGCCTACCCATGCGGGAGATGTTGCACGAGTCATTTCCGCGATGATTCCGCAGATCCATCATGGCGCAGAGAACTGGGGTGCCTTTCACTATGCCAGTAGTGAAGCCGTTACGGAAGTTGAGGTGGTTGAAGCTTTAGCCGAGGTTCTGGGTGAGAGTAATAAGCTAAAAGGGCGTTGGCAGCTGCAGGAGCTCAATGAGGAGGATGCTGTGGTAGCACCGTCCAGTGCCGTGTTGAGTGTACGCCGCTGTCGCGACAATTTTGGTGTGCAGACACATGGCTGGCGCCAAGGGTTAAAGAGCCTGGTAGATCATATCTTGCAGGGGGCTGTGCTGCCTTCTTAATATTGACTCTGGTTGAGGGTTACCGTCATGAAAGTGGATTTTGGACGGCTGCTACTAGTACTGCTAGTGGCTTCACTGTGGGGGTGCTCCAGTGTTATCAAACCTGTTAATCAACCGGTCGACCCGTCCAAACCGCAATTCAATGGGCGTTTAGCCACCCAGGATAAACGCGATGATTACCATGTGGTGTTGGCTTTCTCTGGCGGTGGTATGCGAGCCGCGGCTTTATCCTATGGCGTACTTGAAGCGCTTCACGATATTCAGCTTTCTGATTCTTCTGGTCAGTCACGCACGTTGTTATCTGAGGTGGATCTGATTACCTCGGTTTCGGGTGGCAGCTTTACATCGGCTTATTACGGTCTTTATGGCGATAGGATTTTCACCGATTTTGAACAGTTATTTCTGCGCCAGGATGTTAAGGGCTCTCTGATAAGCCGCTTATTGAGTCCGGGCTACTGGTTTAAATCTTTGTTCAGTGGCTTTGATCGCACCGAAATGTCGGTGGAATATTACGACAGTAATATTTTTAGGGGCGCCACTTTAGGTGATCTCAACCCTGATGGCCCATTTATCGAGATCAATGCAACGGATTTGGCCAGTGGTTTGCGCTTCCCGTTTACGCCTTCGGTGTTTGATTATATTTGTTCTGATTGGGCGTCTTTCCCTGTAGCGCGTGCCGTGACGGCCTCTTCTGCTGTGCCTGTGTTGTTTCCGCCTGTGGTGCTGAAAAATTACGCTGGCGAGTGTGGGTATAAATTTCCTGTGCTGGAAAAGCAGGCCAAGTTGGTAGGGGAGAGTTCTGAGTACGGGCGCTATATTTATGAGGCGCTGGAAAAGTTGTCGGATGCTGAAACCTGGCCATACATTCATCTGGTTGATGGCGGTATTTCAGATAACCTGGGGTTGCGTTCTGTTATTGAGCGCGTTGATATGATGGGGGCGGAAAATATTGCCCAGCAAAACCGCTTACCCAGTGAAATTGTGATCGTCTTGGTTAATGCGGAGACCAGCCCTGAGTCAGGCATTGAGCACAGTCCTCGAAAACCCAAATTGGGAACCACGGTAAGCGCTTTTAGTCATGTGCAGGTTGAACGCTATAACCTGGAAACCAGGGCATTGTTTAAGCGTCGCCTGGGACACTATCGCGATGTTTTTAAGCAGCATTATCAGGGGGAAAAGCCCCTGCATATCACCTATGCCAATTTAGGTTTTTCCGGCATTGCAGACGACGAGGTGCGGCGCTTTTTTAATAATATGCCAACGACTTTTTCGATGTCTGACGCCGAAGTGGATTCCTTGATTGCCGCTGGCCGATCATTGTTGCAAGCCGATGAGGGATTTCAGGCTTTTCTTGATCGTGCGGGGGCGACCTTGCCGGATACGCCGCCAGCAAGAAAGCAGTTATGTCGAAATCTTTTTGGCTTAGGCTGCTAGGGGCTGTTCACAGTTGCGTTAAAAATTGATCCAGTCGCATTTCAATATAACCGTAAAACGGGTTGTAGCGCAGTCGCTGTAGCTGGTCCATAGATACAACGAAGGTGCCACGCTCGCCACGAGCGGATAACTGGCCTAACAGGGGGAGGTCCGTGCTGCTGGTTGATTGAGCGTCTACTTCTCCATAGATAGGGTCGTTGGCTGCGAAAGGCACGGCAACGTGAGAGAGAGAATAAACATCCTCAGGCCAGCGATAGGGCAGCGGTGTAGCGCTCCAATCATTGCTATTGTGTTTGCGGTGACGGGCTTCTACTTGGCGATCATTAGGGGTTCTGTTGCTTATCAGTGTGAAATCGAAGGGGAGTGAGGCCTGCTGCTTAATGGATTGCAGAAAGGGGCGGTGCTTTTGGGCAATAAATACTTCCAGCTGTTGCAGGCGATTAACATCAAACAGTACTAGCTCTGCTTTATCCCTGGGGAGATGAGTCAGAAAGCGATCGACGACGGATTTGGGTGGAATGGTTGCGTCGACGACAGATTGGATGACCAGTGTGCGCGGGAACTGTTTGATCTGTTGATTGGTTTTCAGTGCCTGAAATTTTGCCGTGATGTCTTCGGTTAAGCGATAAATTTGTTCGCCTGCCGCAATCGGAAAGGAGTTGTATTTGTAGGGATCATATTCCGGCTGAATACTGCTCCAGGCAACTTTTTCCAGCCCGGGTAGTGCGGCCAAATGCTTGAAGTAACCTGCAAACCGGGCGGCTCCGCTGACTTGAAATGCCGGGGACATGAGAAACAAACCATCTGCAACTCGGCTCTGGCGGCTAATGGCTGAAAGGTTGTAGTCGACAGCCAGCGCCGCACCGTTTGAATAGCCGGCGGCGAGGATAGGCTTTTCATCGCCAATGATGCTGTGCAGGTGCTCCATCGCCAGGCGATAGCTTAAGCGGAAATCTTCCAGGGTGGTGGTTGAGAGATTGCCTGGTGCTGTACCGTGGCCGGGGATACGCAGGTTAATTACATAGTAACCACTACTTGCCAGCTGGTAGGCAAGGGCATTGAGACTGTAGGGGCTGTCAGACAGGCCGTGGGTTAACAGGGCGCCGCCGATGGGGTTATGCACAGGCCAAATATGGGTGCGATTTAAGTTGTAGGGGTAATTCAGTGGATTGGCAGGGCTGGTGGGGCTGAAACGGTTCCAGGTCTCCTGATTATTGAGTTTGGTAATGCCATCGCCGAGTTGCTCGAAGAGGCGGTTTTCGTGGCTGAGATAGTCGTCGAAGTTGCTAATGTGGCTGGCAAGGTGGCTCTCATCAAGGAAGGTACTGTGCCAGGGGCGGGTATCGGGCAGTTGTTTTATTTGGTAGCCATAGGCGCCGATAAGCGCGATAGCAACGCCTGCCGCCATGGTGACAAGACGCTTGAGCCACTTTTTCATGAGGCTTTTCATATTCCATTCCTTCCGTGAGATTCCCTTTTGTACGGCAAGAATAGCGTGTTTGGCAGGCATAAAAAAAGGGCTGCCGGTGAGGGCAGCCCTTTTGTACAGCTCGATACCGCTATCAGCCTTCGTAGCGCTGCAGTACCAGAGTGGCGTTGGTGCCGCCGAAGCCGAAGCTGTTGGACATGGCGCGATCGATTTTTACGCCGTCCTGACGTTCGGTAACGATATTCATGCCTTCAGCCTGCTCGTCGAGGGTTTCAACGTTGGCAGAAGCACTGATAAAGTCATTTTCCATCATCAGCAGGGTATAGATGGCTTCCTGAACGCCGGTAGCGCCCAGGGAGTGGCCGGTCAGAGACTTGGTTGAGCTGATAGCTGGAACCTTATCGCCAAACACTTCTTTTACCGCTTTCAATTCGGCAACGTCACCCACTGGGGTGCTGGTGCCGTGGGCATTGATGTAGTCGATGTCGCCTTCAACAGTGTTCATGGCTTGGCGCATGCAGCGGGCAGCACCTTCACCGGAAGGGGCAACCATGTCGTAGCCGTCGGAGGTGGCTCCGTAGCCAACCAATTCGGCATAGATCTTGGCGCCGCGGGCTTTGGCGTGCTCCAGCTCCTCGATTACCAGACAGCCACCGCCGCCAGCAATGACGAAACCATCGCGATCAGCATCATAGGCGCGGGAGGCTTTTTCTGGGGCATCGTTGTATTTGGTCGACAGGGCGCCCATTGCATCAAACAGGGCGGTCAGGGTCCAGTGCAGCTCTTCGCCGCCACCGGCAAATACGACATCCTGCTTGCCCAGTTGGATCAGCTCCATGGCATTACCGACACAGTGGGCACTGGTGGCACAAGCAGAGGAGATGGTGTAGTTAACACCCTTGATCTTGAATGGGGTGGCCAGGCAGGCAGAGGTGGTGCTGCTCATGGTTTGGGTTACGCGGTAAGGGCCTACACGCTTGAGGCCTTTTTCACGCAGGATGTCGGCAGATTCCACCAGGTTTTTGGAGGAGGCGCCGCCAGAACCCATGATAATACCGGTGCGCTCGTTGGATACCTGATCCTCGGACAGACCGGCATCGTCAATAGCCTGCTGCATGGAAATATAGGAGTAAGCAGCCGCTTCACCCATAAAACGCAGGGTCTTACGGTCGATGTGCTCTTTCAGGTCCAGGCCTTCGATGGAGCCGCCCAGGTGGCTGCGAAAGCCCTTTTCAACAAAATCTTCTTGTACGCGAATGCCGGAGCGGCCTTCGCGCAGGGAATCTAAAACGGAGTCTTTATCGTTACCCAGGCAAGATACGATGCCCATGCCAGTAACTACAACGCGTTTCATAAGCTACCTCTGGTATTTGTAGGTATCAGTTTCTAGAAATGAATTTGTAGATATATCGTATGGCCGACCTTCTAATCGGCCATTATCGCATAGTTAAGCGTCGTGAGCGCTTAGAAGCTGTCAGTATTCTGGAACAGGCCGACACGCAGGTCGGTGGCGGTATAAATCTCTTTACCGTCAACCGATACGCTGCCGTCAGCGATGCCCATGACCAGCTTGCGCTCGATCACACGCTTCAGGTTGATGCGGTAGGTGACCTTTTTGGCGGTTGGCAGGATCTGACCGGTAAATTTCACTTCGCCACAACCCAGGGCGCGACCGCGGCCTTTGTTGCCTTTCCAGCCCAGGAAGAAGCCTACGAGTTGCCACATGGCGTCAAGGCCCAGGCAGCCTGGCATTACTGGGTCGGTAGGGAAGTGGCAGTCAAAGAACCACAGGTCCGGATGGATATCCAATTCGGCGATGATCTCACCTTTGCCGAACTCACCGCCTTCGTCGCTGATATGGGTGATACGGTCGAGCATCAGCATATTGTCTACTGGCAGGCGGGCATTGCCTTCGCCAAACATCTTGCCGTGACCGCAGTCCTGCAGGTCTTCGAGGGTGTAGGAGTTCTTCTGCTTAGGTAAATCCATCGGGGTTCTGACTCTAGTTATCGTTCATTCATTATCATGCATAGGACCAGCCTATATGCAGGTCATAAGGGACGCCATTCTACCGGCTCGCGGGGGGATGTCTAGTTCTTCTGTAGGCCACGGCGTATCTGGCATTGGCTTTGCTTTAATGATTGGGAGTGGTTGGCGGAGTATGCAAGAAACTTGTCATCTAATTGTAGTATGATGCCTGCCAATTTTAAGAAGATACAAAATCGCCCATTAAGTCGGGTGATGCACCATACCAGGACGTGAATATGATCAAAAAGTGTCTTTTCCCGGTTGCCGGCTACGGTACCCGCTTCCTTCCGGCCACCAAGGCCATGCCCAAAGAAATGCTCCCCATCGTTAATAAACCTCTAGTCCAGTATGGCGTTGAAGAAGCCATTGAGGCGGGGCTGGTGGATATTGGTATGGTAACTGGTCGCGGCAAGCGCGCTATTGCTGATCACTTTGATGTCAGCTATGAGTTGGAGCACCAGATTGCTGGCAGTGATAAAGAGGAATACCTGGCCTGTATCCGCGATGTGATGGAAAAAGCGGACTTCTCTTTTACCCGTCAGCAGGAGATGCGTGGCCTGGGGGATGCCATTTTACAGGGCCGCCGCTTGATTGGTGATGAAGCGTTCGGCGTGGTGCTTTCTGATGATCTGTGTTTGGTTGATGAGGGTGATGGGGTAATGGCGCAAATGGTTGCGCTCTACAAGCAGTTCCGCTGTAGCATCGTGGCGATTCAGGAAGTGCCTGATCATCTGATTCACAAATTTGGTGTGATTAAAGGCGAGCAGATTAAGGATGGCCTGTATCAGGTCTCGGATATGGTGGAGAAGCCCTCTCTGGAAGATGCGCCGAGTAATTTGGCGATTATTGGCCGCTATATCCTGACACCGGATATTTTTGAAATTATCGAAAATACCCCACCGGGTAAAAACGGTGAGCTGCAAATTACCGATGCCTTGCTGACCCAGGCGAAAAATGGCTGTGTCATGGCTTACAAATTTAAAGGCCGTCGTTTTGATTGTGGTAGTGTGGAAGGCTTTGTAGAAGCGACCAACTACGTTTACGAAAATATTTACAGCAAGTAAGGAAGAGCGTTATGACACAGTCTCTTACCTGTTTTAAGGCCTACGATATTCGTGGTCGTATGCCCGATGAATTAAATACCGATATCGCTTATCGCATTGGTCGTGCCTATGCCCAGTACTTACAGCCCAAGACGGTTGTGGTGGGGCACGATATTCGCCTAACCAGTCCGGAGTTAACCGATGCTCTGGCCGATGGCCTCTGTGATGAAGGTGTTAACGTCCTGCATATCGGCGAGGTGGGTACTGAAGAGGTTTACTTTGCGACCTTTCATTTGAAGGTTGATGGTGGCATTTGCGTAACCGCTAGTCATAACCCCAAAGATTACAATGGCATGAAACTGGTGCGTGAAGGTTCGCGTCCTATCAGTGGTGATACCGGCTTGAAAGATATTCAGGCGATGGCTGAAGCTAATGACTTCGGGCCAGTGAAAGCGCGTGGCAATATGGAGCGTATCGACACACGCACTGAATATGTCCAGCACTTGCTGGGTTATGTTGATGTCTCACAGTTAAAGCCGCTGAAAATTGTCGCCACTGCCGGTAATGGTGGTGCGGGGCTTGCGCTTGATGCGTTGGAGTCTTTCCTGCCCTTTGAATTTATCAAGGTTCATCATCAGCCAGATGGTAATTTCCCTAACGGTGTGCCCAATCCTCTGCTGGAAGAAAATCGTGCACCTACCATTGAGGCTATTTGTGAGCATGGTGCGGATTTGGGGATTGCCTGGGACGGTGATTTTGATCGCTGTTTCTTCTTTGATGCCGAAGGTCGCTTTATCGAAGGTTACTACTTGGTAGGTTTGTTGGGTGAATCTTTCCTCGCCAAGAATGGCGGTGGCAAGGTTGTGCACGACCCGCGTCTGATATGGAATACTCAAGACATCGCCGAGCGCTTAGGTGGTCAGGCTGTACAAAGTAAAACCGGGCATGCGTTTATTAAAGAGCGTATGCGTGAAGAGGATGCAGTCTATGGTGGTGAAATGAGTGCTCACCACTACTTCCGCGATTTCGCCTATTGCGATAGCGGTATGATCCCCTGGTTGCTGGTCACTGAGTTGATGTGCAAGCAGGGTAAGTCGTTGGCGCAACTGGTGGATGAGTGTATTGAAGCTTTCCCGTGCAGCGGTGAAATCAATAACCGTATCGAGAATCCCGGCGAAGCGATTGCCAAGGTGGAGCAGCACTATGCAGGCCAAGCGCAGAGTGTGGATCACACTGATGGCTTGAGTATGGATTTTGGTGAGTGGCGTTTTAACCTGCGCAAGTCTAATACAGAACCGGTGGTACGACTTAATGTGGAGAGCCGTGCTGATCAGGCGTTGATGCAAGCCAAACGTGATGAGCTGTTGGGATTGCTGGGCGTATAAGGTCTTGCCGTCTTGAATAAAAAAGCCCGCTTTTGAAGCGGGCTTTTTTTATGTTTCCTGGTTTAGGAAACGCTGCGCAAGGGCTTGGGTTGAGCTGTCCCAGGAGTCAGGAACGTCGCCGCTTTCCAGCGCTTTAAAGATTTCGCCGCCCAATTGTTTGCCAAGTTCTACGCCCCATTGGTCAAAGGCATTAATGCCCAACAATACACTCAGGCTGTAAACCTTGTGTTCGTAAAGTGCGGTCAGTGCTCCCATGGAGAAGGGGGTGAGTTCTTCCAGAATAAGGGTGTTGCTGGGGCGGTTACCTGGAATAACTTGATGTTCAGCCAGGCGTTCAGCTTCTTCCTGGCTTGCGCCCTTAGCGAGTAATTCGTCCACAGCTTGAGTGTGCGATTTACCTTGCAGCAGGGCCTGGCTTTGGCTAATACAGCAGGCAAACAGGTGTTGATGCTGATGTGGATTGCTGTAACCACTGCGTAGGGTGGCAATAAAATCTACCGGCACCAGGTGATTGCCCTGATGCAGCAGCTGGTGGAAGGAGTGTTGGCCGTTGCTGCCTTCGGCACCCCAGACAATGGAGCCACTTTTGTGGGGCAGGGGTTGGCCGGACTTATCCACACGCTTGCCGAGACTTTCCATATCCAGTTGCTGCAGGAATTGTGGGAAGTAGTGCATGTGGTGACTATAGGGCAGTACGGCCTGGGTCTGTGCGCCCCAGTGCTGGCTATACCAGTACTGAATCAATGCCAGCAGAACGGGCATATTTTGATCCAGAGGAGCTGTGGCAAAGTGATCGTCCATGGCGTGAGCGCCAGCGCGCAGGGCGTTAAATTGCTGCATGCCGATAGCCAGGGCGATGGGTAGGCCAATGGCGGACCAAAGAGAATAACGCCCGCCCACCCAGTCCCACATGGGCAGGATATTTTTACTGCTCATGCCAAAGGCAACGGCTTTTTCGACATTGGCAGAGATGGCAATAAAGTGCTGCTGTAGCATTTCCATGCGGCAGCCGTTTTCTATCAGCCAGGTGCGTGCTGCTTTGGCGTTTTCCAGGGTTTCCAGAGTACCGAAAGACTTGGAAGCAACAATAAACAGGGTAGTTGCTGGATTGAGCTGCTTAAATATGTCGCCCATATCGGCGGCATCAATGTTGGCGACAAAATGTACCTTGAGTTCTGCTTGGTGGTAGGCGGCCAGGGCGTCACACATCATGCGTGGGCCCAGGTCGCTGCCGCCAATACCGATATTGACGATATCGGTGATGGCATCACCGTTATAACCGGTCCATTTGCCACGGTGGAGCTGATCCACTATCTCTTCCATGCGGGCTAGTGACTCGGCAACGGCTTCTTCTTCCGGAGTTTTAGGTTGGCCCTGGAAGCGCAGTGCAGAGTGTAGTGCCGGGCGTTGCTCGGTATTGTTAACCTTTTCGCCGTTGAGTAAGGCTTCAATGGCAGTTGGCAGCTGGCGGTCATGGGCCAGTTGCAAGAGTTTGTCTATAGTGTCCTGGGTGAGATGGTTTTTGCTGTAATCCAGATAGAGGCTGGCAGCTTCCAGTGAATAGGTTTGGCTGCGTTGTGAATCCTGGGTGAACAGTTCACTCAACGTGCGGTTCCATTGTTCGGCGTGCTGTTGCAAGGCTACGGCCGAGGGGGATGGATTATTGTTATTATCTGGTGCCATAGTTAACTGTGTGCTGGCTTTAGCTGTTTTCTCGGCAGCTTGAGCCCCTGAAAAAGTCATTGTTAAGGGATCCATTCTTTTTGCTCCCGTACGCAAAACCCAGTCTACCTAACTCTTTACCTAATAGAGAGGCAATGTATGTGCCTTCTATGCCGGTTATGTGACATTACTGGGTCAATTGCGTTACAGGGTGTCCTTTAAGGGCTTCTTGGAAGGGTATTAATAGCGTCTCTGGATAGCAAACTCGGCCAGTTCTTTCATTGCGGTGGCGTAGCTGGACTCCTCCAGGCAGGCTAGGCATTCGATAGCCTTATCGACCTGTTGCTGTGCGCTATCAGCGGTATAAGCCAGGGCTCCTGTTTCTCGAACAATGGCAACAACCTCGTTAAGCTTGGATGCATCACCTTGGCGTATGGCCTCGGCAATCAGGGCCTTTTGTTCTACTGTGCCGTTAGCCATAGCGTGGATCAGTGGTAGGGTGGGCTTGCCCTCATTGAGGTCATCGCCAACGTTTTTGCCCAATTCTTCGGCATCGCCTTCGTAATCCAGCGCGTCATCCACCAGCTGGAAGGCAAGCCCCAAGTGATAACCGTAGCCTTTCAGCGCCTTGCGTTGCTCGTCGCTGGCACCGGCCAGTACGGCAGCGGTTTCGCAGGCAGCTTCAAACAGGGCGGCAGTCTTCTTATAGATGACGCTAAAATAGGCTTCTTCGCCCACTTCCGGGTTTTTGGCGTTAATCAGTTGCTGAACCTCACCTTCAGAGATGGTGTTGGTGGTATCGGCGAGGATATTCATGATATCCATTTGGCCAATACGCACCATCATCTGAAAAGCGCGGGAATAGAGGAAGTCGCCTACTAATACACTGGGAGCGTTACCCCATTTGGCGTTGGCGGTCAGGCGGCCGCGGCGCATGTCGGAGGTGTCCACTACATCGTCGTGCAGTAGGGTGGCGGTATGGATAAATTCGATAATTGCCGCCAGTTCCAGATGTTTGCGCTGGTCGCCACTGGGGTTGTAATTCAGCGCATTGGCGGTCAGCAGCACCAGTAGCGGGCGCAGCCGCTTGCCGCCAGCCTCCACCAGATAGTGGCCAATATTCTCAACCAGGCCTACATCGGAGTGGAGTTCATCAATAATCAGTTGATTTACGGCGCTGAAATCGCCTTCGACAGCTTTATGAAAAGGCAGCATCTGGAATCTTATATCTTGAGGTCGGTTGGCGTCTAACGTGACAGTAAGGCGCATAAGGGTCGAATGCTAGGGTTGGTGGGCGGTAGTGTCAAGCTGGGACGGGGCTGGAATGGGGGTGAACAGGGTAAATTGGTTGATAATTGTACTTGCGGCAAGGCTCTCGATCCCTTAGAATTGCGGCCCCCTGGAAATCCGTGTCCCTCGGACAGGCTTTCTAGCACTATGGAATACGACGCTAGCTCATAAAATGCATCCGGGAGTCCGGTGCTGCTTCGTGTCGTCCAAGTATCTTTGGAGCATGCTCAATGTACGCTGTATTTGTTAGCGGTGGTAAGCAACACCGTGTAGTGGAAGGCGAAACCCTGAAGCTGGAAAAAATTGAAGTGGCTACTGGCGATTCTGTCGATTTCGACCAAGTATTGCTGGTTGCCAATGGCGACGACATCAAAATTGGTACCCCTGTAGTAGAAGGTGCCAAGGTTACGGCTGAAGTGGTTAGCCACGGCCGTGCGGACAAGGTGAAAATCATCAAGTTCCGTCGTCGTAAGCACTCTATGAAGCGCCAAGGTCACCGTCAGTGGTACACCGAGGTTAAAATCACCGGAATCAAAGGCTAATTTAGCCGTTTGAAACCTGACAATAGGTAACTTAGGAGTTTAAACAATGGCTCATAAAAAAGCTGGTGGTAGTACTCGTAACGGTCGCGATTCGGAAAGTAAACGCCTTGGCGTTAAGCGTTTCGGCGACCAAAGCGTTCTGGCTGGTAACATCCTGGTTCGTCAGCGCGGCACCAAGTTCCACGCTGGTGAGAACGTAGGTATCGGCAAAGACCACACTCTGTTCGCCAAAGCCGACGGCAAGGTGAAGTTTGAGGTTAAAGGCCCTAAAAACCGTAAGTTTGTAAGCATCGTTCCAGCTTAATCAGACTTTCTGGTTCGGGAGGCTTGCCTCCTTAAACGAAAAGCCCTGTCCTTAGCGATAGGGCTTTTTGCGTTCTGGTATAGTTGTATTTTTATTCTTGTGCTTGGTAAGGGCTGTAGGCCGCCAAGGCTCCCTGGAGGAAGTTCACCGTGAAATTTGTAGATGAAGCGCCGATTTTTGTCGCGGCCGGTAATGGCGGCAATGGCTGCCTGAGCTTCTGGCGAGAAAAATTTGTTGCCAAGGGTGGTCCTGATGGCGGTGACGGCGGTGATGGTGGTAGTGTTTATCTCGAAGCTGATGATGACCTCAATACCCTGGTGGATTACCGCTATCAGACCAAATATCGGGCCACGAATGGTCAGCCTGGGCGTGGTGCCAACTGTACTGGTGCCAAGGGTGACGACCTGATTCTGAAGGTGCCTGTGGGTACTACTGTGATTGATACGGATACTGAAGAAAAACTGGGTGATTTGACCGAAGATGGTCAGCGCCTGATGGTGGCCCGCGGTGGCTTCCATGGCTTGGGTAATACCCGCTTTAAGTCTTCGGTTAACCGTGCGCCGCGCCAAACCAAGCCGGGTCAGCCAGGTGAAGAGCGTAACCTGAAGCTCGAACTAAAGGTGTTGGCAGATGTGGGGCTGCTGGGGCTGCCCAATGCCGGTAAATCTACCTTCATTCGCGCAGTATCTTCAGCCAAACCGAAGGTGGCCAATTACCCATTTACTACCCTGGTGCCCAATTTGGGCGTGGTTAAGGTGCAGCAGCATCGCAGTTTTGTGGTTGCCGATATTCCGGGGTTGATTGAAGGGGCCTCCGATGGCGCGGGTCTGGGAATTCGTTTCCTGAAGCATTTAACCCGCTGTCGTCTGTTGCTGCATATTGTGGATATGTGCCCCTATGATGGCACTCACCCCGCTGATAATGCCCAGGCCATTATTAATGAATTGGATAACTTCAGTCCGACCCTGGCGGGTCGTGATCGCTGGTTGCTACTAAACAAGATTGATTTGCTGCCGGAAGATGAGGTTGAAGCCCGCTGTCAGGAAGTGATCGATAAGTTAGGCTGGGAAGGTCCGGTCTATAAAGTGGCTGCGATCAGCAAACAGGGTACCCAGCCTCTGTGTGGTGAAATTCTCGATTATATCGATACTCGCAAAGAAGAAGAGGCGGCTAATCCAGAGTTGGCAGAGCTTGAAGCTGGGCGCCAGGAGGCCATGCAAGAAGAGGCTCGCGAGCGTATTGAAGAATTGCGTGAGCGTCATCGTGCTCAGAAGCGCGCCGCCAAAAAAGGCGGTAGCGATGATGGTGACGACGATGATTGGGACGAAGACGACTACGATGTTGACGTTGAGTATGTGCCCTAGGTTTCTCTTATAAGAATTCTAGAGAGCGAGATAAGGAAAGTTATGAGTTCAAAGCGCGGTATATTAAACAGTTCGCGCCGTTGGGTGGTGAAGATTGGCAGTGCCCTGCTAACCAATAATGGTCAGGGGCTGGATCAGGCTGCGATTGCTGGTTGGGTGAAGCAGTTGGCCGCCATCCGTGAGCAGGGTGTTGAGTTGGTGCTGGTATCTTCCGGTGCTGTGGCGGCTGGTATGACCCGCTTGGGCTGGAAAACCCGTCCCAATGCTATTCATGAGTTGCAGGCGGCCGCGGCCGTTGGGCAGATGGGGTTGGTGCAAACCTATGAGCAGGAATTTCAGCGTTACGGATTGCATACCGCACAGGTATTGATCGATCACGATGATCTTTCCAATCGCGAGCGCTACCTGAATGCGCGCTCTACCCTCAAGACCCTGACCGATCTCGGTGTGATTCCTATCGTTAATGAAAACGATACGGTGGTCACCGACGAAATTCGTTTTGGTGATAACGATACCCTTGGCGCGCTTGTGGCGAACCTGGTGGAGGCCGAAGCGCTGATTATCCTGACTGATCAGGATGGTATGTACGACAGTGACCCGCGTTCGAACCCACAGGCAAGATTGATTGAAGAAACTGCGGCGGAAGATTCACAGCTGGATGCTATGGCAGGTGACGGTGGTAGCCTGGGGCGTGGAGGTATGATCACCAAGGTGCGTGCAGCGCGCTTGGCGGCTCGATCCGGTGCGCACACGGTGATTGTCGGTGGCCGTATTGCCAGCGTCTTAACTCGTCTGCGTGAATCAGAAAGTTTAGGCACCCTTTTGGTTGCCGATCAGCAGCCTCAGGCGGCACGTAAACGTTGGTTGGCCGGACAATTGCAAACCCGCGGCACCTTGGTGTTGGATGCCGGTGCGGTAAAAGTCTTGCGCCAGCAGGGCAAAAGCTTATTGCCGGTTGGTGTTAAAGCGGTGCGCGGTCGTTTTACCCGTGGTGATATGGTGGTTTGTGTTGATGAGATGGAGCATCAGGTCGCCTGCGGTTTGGTGAATTACAGCTTCGAAGAAGCGCAACGCATTATTGGTCAATCCAGCGAGAATATAGAATCCCTACTGGGCTATAAAGGTGATGATGAATTGATTCACCGCGATAATCTGGTCTTGAAAGGTCCATAGTTTTTAAAAGCTAGAGTCTAAAGGAAAAGCGTGTGAGTATTTTTAAATCCCATATCGCCGCTATGAGCGCTTATAAACCCCCTCTTGAAGGTCGCGACCCAAAAGATCATCTACTGCTGGATTTTAACGAGCGTACCATTCCTGTTGCAGAACCTATCCGCAAGGCTCTGGAAGAATTTGTAAACAGTGGCCGTCTGCAAATGTATCCCTCCTACGGCAATATCACGGATCGTATTGCAGACTATTGTGGTGTGCAGTCTGATCAGGTGATGATTACCAATGGCTCGGATCAGGGTATAGATCTGATTATTCGCAGCGCTTGTAATGCCGGCGATGAGATTATTATTCCTGGCCCCAGCTTTGCCATGTATAACCAGTGTGCAAAGATCGAAAACCTGTCGATTATTGAGCCTCATTACACCCGTGATGGTGGTTACCCGTTAGCTGAGGTGTTGGCGGCGATTACCGATAAAACCCGTGTGATTATTGTCTCCAATCCAAATAACCCCTGTGGCACTTTGGTGTCACCGCAGGATATTCTGGCGTTGGCAAAGGCTGCACCTGAAGCGGCAATTTTGGTGGATGAGTGCTACTTCGAGTACAGCAAAACCACCGTGGCTGAGTATGTGGGGAGTTATCCGAATCTGTTAATTACTCGCACTTTCTCCAAGACCTGGGGGTTGCCTTCCATTCGCTTGGGCTACATCATCAGTGCGGCAGAAAATATTAATGCCTTGCTCAATGTGCGTGGCCCGTACGATATTAATCAGTTTGGTGTGGTGGCTGTTGAGGCGGCGCTTGATGATGTTGTATCAACCGAGTCTTACGTGGATGAGGTGATGGAACAGGCCAAGCCACTGCTGGAAAACTATTTGAACGCTGAGGGTATTCCTTTCTGGCAAAGTGCGGCGAACTATATATGGGCATTTCCGGAAAACCCTGATCAGTTAAACGAGAAATTAATTGCTGCCGGTATTTTGGTGCGCCCCAAGGCTGATGCAGAAGGGCGAATTGGTTTGCGGATAACCGTGGGTACTGTTACGCAGGTCGAGCATTTAATTGGAGTGCTGAAAAGCTAATAAAAAGCCGCTCAAATGAGCGGCTTTTCTGTGGACCTTGTTCTGTCCTGAAATAGTTTTACTGTCGCGAGACGATATCAAACGGATCAGTTTGCTTCTCCAGCAGTGAGAAGAAGCGCACCAGGTCCAACTTACTGCCCTCAACGCTGAGCTGATCAGAGAAGAGGGTTTTCTTCATGTCCGCAGTGCCCAGAGCGATATCCAAGAATAGATCGTGAGTGATATTCAGGGTGATATCGGCATCTGTTTTGGGGTCTTGCTTGTGGTGGTGAAGTACGCCGTTTTCCAGTTGCAGTACATGGGTCTCGTTTAGGTCGGTAAATGTGAAGTTGATGGTCAGCGCCAAACCGTCAGCCTTGGGTCCATTGATCTGTGCTGCCATAACCTGGAAAAAGTTCTCCAGTGGGGCGTGTTTGATCATGCCGCGAGCGGTACTCAAATCGAGCCCTTCGGCAGGTTTACCATGACGTAATTCATAAGCTGCACTTAGGTACACGTCACGCCAGGGGCCGGATTCGGACTGGTAACCCAGTTGGTCGTAGGTTCGGGCCAGCAGTTGTTTGGCGTCGTGGTTGTTTGCGTCAGCAAATACCAGGTGGTTCAGCAGCTCGGCGACCCAGCGGTATTCTCCTTTGTCGTAGGCTTGCTGGGCTGAAAGTAGCATCTTCTCGGCGCCGCCCATGGCTTCGACATAGCGTTTACCAGACTCCGTTGGGGTCAGTGGGTTCAGATTAGCAGGGTTGCCGTCATACCAGCCAAAATAGCCCTGGTACACCGCGCGGGAATTGTGACGTAGGGTGCCGTAATAACCACGATTGGAAAAACTCTTGTTCAGTGACTCGGGCATTTCAATGGTGTCAGCGATTTCGCGAGGAGTATAGCCCTGGTGGGCCAAACGCAGGGTTTGGTCGTGGATATATTTATAAGTATCGCGGTGCAGCTTCAGGAAGCTGTCGATGTTGTCTTTACCCCACATAGGCCAGTGATGGCTGGCAAAGTAGATTTCGGCATCAGAGAACAGGTTGCGAGACTCCTCGATATAGCTGCTCCAGGCCAGTGCATCACGCACCTTGGCGCCTCGTAAGGTGTACAGGTTGTGCATATTGCGTGAGAGAATTTCGGCTCCGCAGAAGGCTTTCTGTTTGGGTAGGTAGAAGGTCAGTTCCGCAGGGGCTTCTGCTCCTGGCGTGTTCTGGAAGATCATTTCAACACCGTCGACAGTCAGTGTCTGCGGGGTGCGATCAATAATGGTGTTGGGCGCAACGATACTGATGGTACCGAAGGCTGGGGCTTTACCCAGGCCGGTATCAATGTGGCCACGCTCAGAAATCGCCAGATCACGGCCATACATAAAACCTGCGCGACGGGCCATGGTGGGGCCGGCCAACATGTTTTCACTGGTGGACTCTTCCATAAAGCCGGCAGGGGCGATAATAGGGATATTGCCTGATTTCGCCTCTTCTTCGGATATGACACCCAAGGCGCCGCCGAAGTGGTCCACATGGCTGTGGGTGAAAATAATGCCGGAAACAGGTTTGTCCCCCAGTTGCTCGCGTACAAAGGTCAGTGCGCGTTCGGCGGTTTCGATAGTGGTGAGAGGGTCGACCAGGATCCAGCCAGTATCACCTTCAATAATGGTCATGTTCGAAAGGTCATAGCCTCGAATCTGGTAAAGGCCGTCGGCGACCTTAAATAGACCGTGTTTATTGTTGAGTTTGGCCTGGCGCCAGAGGCTGGGGTGAACGCTGGCGGGCGCTTTGCCCTTAATAAACTTATAGGCGTTTTGGTTCCAAACCACATTGCCCTTTTGGTCGGTGATCAGTAGGTTATCCTCACTGGCGACCAGGCCTCTTTCGGCGTCGATAAAGTCCTGTTGGTCGCTAAAGGGCAGCTGTTTGCTGACCTGCTGATTGTGGGTGATGGTAGTAGCGCTGGGGGCGCTATGGCCTTGGGCGTCAGCGCCATTATCCGGGTTGGTGTTGGGAGAATCGCAGCCCGACAGGGCAATGGCTAGACCGGTAATCAGGCTAGTCAGGGCGGGACGGGTGAAGGTGGTCATAGGGTTCTCCCAATCATTGTTAGATCTTTTGTGTCAGTTTAGTGCCTGATGTGCGGCCGGGCTTGTGATTTGGCGCCCAGGGTGGGTGCCTTTGCGCCGGTCGCTTTATGTTGTGTGGGGCGTAGTAGGGTATTGTTTGACAGTTAGGGAAAGACTACTTGTCTTTTAATGACACTTATTGGGCAGGGATAGGAATTGCGGGCAATAAAAAACCGGCTCAAGGCCGGTTCTTTATGTCTGTGTCCCTGAAAAGGCTTGGCTTAAGCAGCCAGCGCCTTAATCTGGGTGTTCAGACGGCTCTTATGACGAGCGGCTTTATTCTTGTGAATAATGCCTTTGTCAGCGACGCGGTCGATAACGGGTACCGCTGCGGCGTAGGCAGCTTTAGCTGCTTCTGCGTCGCCTGCTTCAATGGCTGCAACTACTTTCTTGATGTAGGTGCGCACCATGGAGCGCAGGCTGGCGTTGTGCTTGCGTGCTTTTTCGTTTTGACGAGCACGTTTTTTGGCTTGAGGTGAATTGGCCACCGTGTTGCTCCTATTAAATCGGGTCACAAATCAAGGACGCGACATTATGCGGGTTTACTAGGCGATGTCAAGGCTTTCGGGAGGCTAAAAACGGGATTCTGTGCCACACTCAGAAGGTACTTTGTATGTCTCTGAGTGGGGAGAACACTATGCGAATTGTCGATGCTGTATCAACACCGCCCCTGGCGGATCCCAACATGATTCCACTGCGGGAAGTGATGTCGACGGACCTGTTGATTGTCTATGAGGGGTGGTCCATTAAGCGCCTGGTGGACTTTTTTGATCAGCACCAGATAACCGGTGCGCCAGTAGTGGCTTCCGATGGTGAATTAGTGGGAGTGGTGACGCTTACGGATGTGTTGCGTTTTCAAAGTCACCCGCCTGATATGCAGCATATTCAGGCCACGGCGGACTACTACTGCGGTGAAGCGGCCCAGCATTTTACCGATGAGGATTTCAGGCATTTGCGTGATCGGGCAAGTACCACTTGTACGGTTAACAGCATAATGACGCCAGAGGTGCTGGCGGTGGATGTGGAGTCGACTCTGGCTAGTGCCTGTGCTCAGCTATTAGAGGAGCGTATTCATCGGTTGTTTGTGACTGAGGGCAAGCGTCTGGTAGGGGTGATTACGGCGATGGATTGCCTGCGTATTGTGACCTTTCATTAGATTGCAGCCGGCATAGTAAAGTGAGATGCGCCCATCGGGGCGCATCGGTACTCATTAGGCAGATTGCGTGGCGGTGAGCTGCGTGACGTTGTCGGCGTTCTCTTCCTCTCCATCGGCTTCTTCCAGTAGTAATTCCGGTTTGCCTTTGCAGGCCTTGGCAAGCGTCTCGCGGCGTTTGGCCAGTAGCAGGCCAATCGCTTCGCTGTCATTTTCGCTGACATTGGGCAGGTGTTGTTCAATCAGGCTGGTCAGGTTGGCGGCCAGCTCCAGCATCTTGTCGTGTTCTTCGGCATCTTTCTTGTTTTCAAACATTGCTCCGTCCCGGTCACATTTCCACACAGCGATAACGGCCATGGTGTTTCTCCTGTCTAAGTGAGTCCTGTTAAATAGCGTACTGAATTACTGTTTTTATATACAGTAATTTGTTGGTGGAGGTTGGTCAAGCGATTTTGCTGTGTGGCAGTTCTGTTTACGGCTTGTTTTGACATGCAGAAAGGGGCTTCGTATTCTGCTTGCTGTATATCTGATAAGAGTGGTGCTGGTGGTTGTTCGCAGTTTTTTAGTGGTCGTGGGATGCCTGAGTGTGGCGCTTGGGGTGATTGGTATCTTTTTGCCTATCCTGCCTACCACGCCTTTCCTGTTGTTGGCTGCAGCCTGCTTTGCGCGCAGCTCACAACGCTTTTATACCTGGCTTATGACCAATCGTTGGTTTGGTCCCTATCTGCGTTATTACACTGATGGTTTGGGCATTCCTCTGCGAATCAAGTACCGGGTGATCGGTCTGTTGTGGCTGACCATGGGTACCTCAATAATATTCTTTGTGCCTTTCTTGTGGTTGAAGTTGTCGATGGCGGTTATTGCTGCGGGGGCTTCTTTCTATATTTGGCGCCAGCCGACCGCCCCGGATCCTCAGCTGGATGACTCTATTCACGGAGACGATGGCGCGTAATTTGGCGCTGTTCGTCTAGCTCAAATACCTCATTGGCCTTGGCTGGCAGCGTTAGCAGAGTGTGGCGAGTAATACGTTCATAGTGCTGAATAAAGCGTTGGATCGCTTTGCTGTCCATCAGGTTGTTGGTGGGTTTTCCTTCTCGCTGAAGTTTTTGTCGCAGTTTGTTTTCCTGCTCTAATCGCCATTGGAAGACGCAGTCAAAACTGGGGGCTTTGAGCATAATCCAATAATCCACGTGCTCCCATAGTGATAGATAATGCGCCTGTAGTTGCTGGTTTACGTAGTGGCGCCAATGGCCTTGAGTGTCTTCCTGGCTTTCCAGTGTATTGATAGGTGTTTCCAGGTTTGCTGCCTCTTCTGGTGTTGAGCCCAGGCACCAGCCCTCCAAAATGATCAGATCGACAGGGAGTTGAATATCTGGCCAAGAGGTCTGTGGTGCTCTGTCGTCTGTGGATTTGTCAAAACGTGGCAGTGAGGTGTGGCCAGAGGTTTGCGTCAGGTTTTTTAAGGTCTCAAGAGCCAAGTGAATGTCGTGGGTTCCCGGTACGCCGCGAGTGGCTAGAAGAGGGTGGATTGTTTGGCCAAGTACTTGGCGCTCGCTGTGAGTCAGATAGACATCGTCCAGTGAAAAGCTGGCGCTGCGCAGGCCTTCTGCTTCCAGCAAGTGGCAGAGGAGTGCTGTGAGGGTGCTCTTGCCGCTGCCTTGGCAGCCGTTAATACCAACTATGTAGGGTTTGCCCGAAAATTGGTGGCGGGCTGTCAGGTGCTCAGTTAAACGTTTGGCAAGGGGGGCAAACCAGTGTTGGGTATAGGCTCGGTAGTCGCTGGGCAGTTGATGCTCCTCGATAAAGGTATCCAGGTTCACGTGGTAGTTCCTTGTTTGTACTTGGGGGTGCAATAGCTACTAGCAATAGTGGTGCCGTAGGGCCTTTAGTTGTTTTTTTAGGTAAACTGAGCCCCTTAATGTCGGCCCAGAATCTATCTTAATGCAAAAGGAAGTGTCTTTTGGCTCAGTCATCCCCGTCCTCTTCTCCCGATCTAGGGGCTGATTCTACCTCGCAATCTCCCCGTTTGTTGCGCTCAAGCCTGGTGGTGAGCACCATGACCATGTTGTCCCGTGTGCTTGGGCTTGCACGCGATGTGGTATTTGCGCGCTTTATTGGTGCCGAGGCCGGGGCAGATGCATTTTTTGTGGCCTTTAAGATCCCCAATTTTTTGCGTCGTTTGTTTGCTGAGGGAGCTTTTGCGCAGGCGTTTGTGCCGGTGCTGTCCGAATATCGGGAGCAGGGTAGTCGAGCTGCGGTACAGGAGTTAATAAATCGTGTTGCTGGCTGTTTGGGCTTGTCACTGCTGCTGGTGACCTTGCTAGCGGTATTGGGGGCACCGGTTTTAACCGCTGTGTTTGCGCCGGGGTTCGTGGGGGATGATCTCAAGTTTGGTCTGGCCAGCGAGATGATCAGGATCACCTTCCCCTATTTGCTGCTGATCTCCCTGACTGGTTTTGCTGGGGCAATACTCAATAGTTATGACCGCTTTGCGGTGCCTGCTTTTACCCCGGTGTTGCTTAATGTGGCCCTGATTTCGGCGGCGGTACTGGCGTCCCCCTATTTTGAGCAGCCGGTCATGGCGCTGGCCTGGGGTGTGTTTGCGGCCGGTGTGGTGCAGTTATTGTTTCAAATACCGTTTTTGTGGCAATTGCGTTTGCTGCCCAAACCAGAAGTGAATTGGCAGGATCAGGGGGTGCGGCGTATTCTGGCCTTGATGGCGCCGGCCCTTTTTGGTGTATCGGTTAGCCAGATAAACCTGCTATTGGATACTGTGTTGGCCTCCCTGCTGCCGACTGGCAGTGTGTCCTGGTTGTACTACTCGGATCGCTTGGCGGAGTTGCCGTTGGGGGTATTTGGTATTGCCGTGGCGACAGTGATTTTACCGAATCTGTCGCGCCAGCATGCGGCGGACGATCCTGGTACTTTTACCTCGACGCTGGATTGGGCTCTGCGCATGATCTTTTTGATTGCTGTACCTGCAGCCCTGGCACTGGTGATTTTGGCTGAACCCATCCTGCTGACCTTGTTCCAGTACGGTAAAACCACCCTGGCGGATATCCACATGTCGACCCTGAGCTTGCGCGCCTACGCCCTGGGCTTGCTGGCATTTATGTTGATTAAGGTGTTGGCGCCTGGGTTTTACGCGCGGCAGGATATGAAAACGCCAGTGCGTGTCGGCATTATCGCCATGGTCAGCAATATGGGGCTGAATATAGTGTTTGTGGCACCGCTGTATTATTTCTGGCAGATCGGTCATGTGGGGCTGGCCCTTGCCACCTCTGTATCGGCATTTTTGAATGCCTACCTGTTGTATCGAGGCTTGCGACGCGAGGGTGCTTACCAGCGTAAAGCCGGTTGGGGTGTGTTCGGTTTGCGTTTGCTGTGGGCTAACGGTCTGATGGTGGTTGTGCTGCTGGGGGCTTTAGTGGGACTGGGGGAGCTCGGCTTTACCTGGTCGGAAGGTCTTTGGTGGCAGCGCACCAGCTATCTGGCGGTCGTTTGTGTGACAGGTTTGCTGGGGTATGTCCTGGCTCTGGTGCTCTCAGGTATGCGTCTCAGGCATTTACGTCATCAATCGGTCTAATTCAGAGGCCTTTCACTGGCGCTAACTTATTGAAATGCGGCGTGAATCCTCGGCTCCCGCTGTCCCAGCCCTTCGCTCTGGGGTATACTTCGCGCTTTGCTTAACGCTCTGTGTTCAACCCTTGGATTTAGCCGACCGTGACCGATTTGCCCCATCAGCATTTTACCCGTGGCCTGCATAACCTGCGCCCTGTGGCCGGTAGTGTAGTGACTATTGGTTCTTTTGATGGTGTTCACCGTGGCCATCAGGCCATTTTGCGCCAGGTAACCGGTAAGGCTAAAGAGTTGGGATTGCCCTCCACTGTTATTGTGTTTGAGCCGCAACCACACGAGTATTTCTCCGGCGATAAAGCGCCTGCGCGTTTGATGCGTATGCGAGAAAAGGCTTTGGCTCTTTTCGCGGCGGGTATCGATCATGTGGTGTGCCTGCAATTTAATGCCTCTCTGCGCCAGTTATCCGCTGCAGAATTTATCAAGCATGTGTTGGTGGATGGCTTAGGGGTTAAGTACCTGGTTATTGGTGATGACTTCCGTTTCGGTTGTGACCGCTCTGGGGATTATCAGGCCTTGCAGTCTGCAGGAGAGCAATACGGCTTTGAAGTAACTGATACCCATACCTTTGAGATCGACAGTGAGCGCGTGAGTAGTACCCGCGTGCGGGCAGAGCTTGAGCAGGCAGATTTTGCTAAAGCGGCAGAGCTCCTGGGTAAGCCTTATGTGATCAGTGGCCGGGTAGGTTTTGGTCAGCAGTTGGGGCGTACCTTGGGAGTGCCGACCGCTAATGTGCAGTTGCGCCGCTATCGCTCACCGTTAAACGGTGTGTTTGCCGTGAATGCCTGTGTGGGTGATCAGTGCTGGCAGGGGGTGGCCAATGTGGGGGTTCGCCCAACCGTGGGTGGTGCCACAAAGCCCATACTGGAAGTTCATCTTTTCGACTACGCTGGCGATTTATACGGCAGCAATATGGTAGTGGAATTTGTCCACAAGCTACGAGATGAGCAAAAATTTGACTCGATCGATTTGCTAAAAGCGCAGATCTATCGGGATATGGATGACGCCAGAGAATATTTCTCTGCGCGCGTCTAGAGTTGAATGTAGTTTTCCGATTTAACAGACAGAACGATCGACGAACATGACTGACAAGATAGATTACAAGGCGACGTTAAACTTGCCAAAAACCGGTTTCGCCATGAAGGCTAACCTGGCTCAGCGTGAGCCTGGCATGTTAAAAAAATGGCAGCAGGCAGATCTGTACGGACAGATTCGTAAAGCCCGTGCCGGTCGCGATCAGTTTATTTTGCATGATGGCCCTCCCTACGCCAATGGGGATATTCATATAGGCCATTCGGTAAACAAGATTCTGAAAGACATCATCATCAAGTCGAAAACCTTGAGCGGTTTCGATGCGCCTTATATTCCGGGCTGGGATTGTCATGGTCTGCCGATCGAACACAATGTAGAGAAAAAAGTGGGCAAGGCTGGCGCCAAGGTGGATTTCAAAACCTTCCGTCAGAAGTGTCGTGACTACGCTGGCCGTCAGGTTGAAGGTCAGAAAAAAGATTTTGTCCGCTTGGGCGTATTCGGGGATTGGGATAAGCCTTATCTGACTATGGCGTTCGAGACCGAAGCCGACATTATTCGCTCCCTGGGCAAAATTGCCGCTAACGGTCACCTGCACAAAGGTTTTAAGCCGGTTTATTGGAGTGTTGTGGGTGGCTCTGCGTTGGCAGAAGCGGAAGTGGAGTATCAGGATAAGGTCTCCTTCTCCATCGATGTAAGCTTTGCGGTGGCTGATGAGGCGGCGTTAGCTAAGGCTATTCCGGATTTAGGTGGTGAAGGCCAGGTATCTGTTGTGATCTGGACTACTACGCCTTGGACCTTGCCTGCCAACCAGGCGGTAAGCCTGAATGCCGAGTTGGATTATGTGGTAGTTCAAGCTGGTAACGAACGCTTGCTGTTGGCCGAAGCGCTGCACGAAGGTGTTCTGTCACGTTCCGGTATTGAAGAGTTTTCCATTATTGGCCGCTGTAAAGGCCAGGTGCTGGAAAGCCTGACACTGCAACACCCATTCTACGATCGACAGGTGCCTGTGATTCTGGGAGATCACGTTACTACCGACGCTGGTACCGGTTGTGTTCATACCGCCCCCGATCACGGGGCGGACGATTTCGCGGTAGGTACCAAGTACGGCATTGAAACGCTTAACTATGTCGACGATCACGGTGTGTATCGTGCCGACGTAGAGCTGTTTGCCGGTGAGCATGTTTACAAGGTTGATGAAAAAGTTATCGCTGTGCTGGAGGAAAAGGGCGCGCTTTTGTGTCAGGGTAAAATTACCCACAGCTTCCCGCATTGCTGGCGTACCAAAACGCCACTGATTTTCCGTGCGACGCCTCAGTGGTTTGTCAGCATGACTAAAAACAATCTGCTCGATGACGTGAAGTCGGAAGTGGAGAAGGTGCAGTGGATTCCCGATTGGGGTAAGGCGCGTATCGATAGCATGCTGGATTCCTCCCCTGACTGGTGTATTTCCCGTCAGCGTACTTGGGGTGTTCCTATTGCGCTGTTCGTCAATAAAGAAACCCAGGAATTGCATCCGAATACCTCTGAGCTGATTGAGCAGGTTGCCCTGCGCGTTGAAAAAGAGGGGATGGATGCCTGGTTTGATCTGAACCCTGCTGAGTTGCTGGGTGATGAGGCGGACAGCTATACCAAGGTTACCGATACACTTGATGTATGGTTTGATTCCGGTGTAACTCACTTCTCAGTCATTGATCGTCGCAAAGAATTAAGCTTCCCGGCGGACCTGTATCTGGAAGGTTCGGACCAACATCGTGGTTGGTTCCAGTCATCGCTGAAAACCTCCATGGCGATGAACGGTGTTGCGCCGTATAAAGCGGTACTGACTCACGGTTTTACGGTGGATGAAAAAGGCCACAAGATGTCTAAGTCTCTGGGCAATGTGATGTCACCGCAAAAGGTCATGAATGATCTGGGTGCCGATGTCTTGCGTCTGTGGGTGGCGGCTACTGACTTCAGTGGTGAGATGCGTGTTTCCGATGAGATTCTGAAGCGGACGGCGGATTCTTACCGTCGTATTCGTAATACTGCCCGTTTCCTGTTGTCGAACCTGAACGGGTTTGATCCGGCGCACGATGCGTTAGCACCAGAAGCGATGCTGTCTCTGGATCGTTATATCATGGATCGGGCTGCGCAATTGCAAGACGAAATTGTGGCGGCTTATGACAGTTACAGTTTCCACCAGATTTATCAGAAGCTGCATAACTTCTGTGTTGTGGATCTGGGTGGTTTCTATCTGGATATCATTAAGGATCGCCAGTATACCACTCAAGCCGACAGTGTCGCCCGCCGCTCTGCGCAAACTGCGCTGTACCATATCATTGAGGCTTTTGCCCGCTGGATCGCACCGATTCTGAGCTTTACCGCTGATGAGTTGTGGCAGCAAATTCCGGGTGAACACAATGAGTCTGTATTTGTCGCGGAGTGGTACGAGTTGCCACGCCTGAGCGCCGATGAGCAGCTAGGTGAAGAGTACTGGCAGCTAGTATCTGATGTGAAAAACGCCGTTAACAAAGTACTGGAAGCCAAGCGTGCAGAAGGTGTTATCGGTGGTTCACTGGATGCCGAAGTTACCTTGTACTGTGATGACGGTTTAAGTGAAAAGCTCAAGGTGTTGGGCGAAGAACTGCGTTTTGTGTTGATCTCTTCTGCAGCAAAAGTGGCACCTTCGTCGGAAGCGGAAAATGCTGAAGCATCCGATGTGGAAGGCCTGCTGGTCGGTGTTGTGAAATCTGCGCACCAGAAGTGTGTGCGCTGTTGGCACCACCGTGATGACGTGGGTACACACGAGGAGCACACGGAACTGTGTGGTCGTTGTGTAGAAAACGTTGTCGGTGAAGGCGAAACGCGTAAGTATGCTTAACAATTCTCAGGGAGTTGAAGAGAGGATGGGGAAAGCAAGTTGGTATTGGTATGGCCTGGCGATGGTGATGATTATTCTGGATCAGCTCACCAAAGCCTGGATGACAGCTAACTTGCATTACGGTGAGACCATTACCCTGACATCCTTTTTTAATTTCACCCTGTTACATAACACCGGTGCTGCATTCAGTTTTTTGAGTGATGCCGGTGGCTGGCAGCGTTGGTTCTTTGGTGCGGTTGCCGGTGTGGTGAGTGTGGTATTGGTGATCTGGATTGCTCGCTTGCCCCGTAAAAACATTTGGGAGGCCTGTGCCCTGGCGTTAATTCTTGGTGGTGCGGTCGGCAACTTGTATGACCGCGTCATGCTCGGTTATGTGGTGGACTTTATCGTTCTGCATTACGAGCGCTACGCCTGGCCCGCCTTTAATATTGCTGACAGCGCTATCTGTGTCGGTGCAGCAATGCTGATTATTGATATGTTTAGAACGCCAAGGGATGCGGCATGATTTTGAATGTAAAGCTTTTGGTGAATATGGTATGTCTAGTTTAACGATTGGCCCTGATACTCAGGTTACGCTGCACTTTGCTTTAAAGTTGGAAGACGGTTCTGTTGTGGACTCCACCTTTGATCGCAATCCAGCCACCTTTACTGTGGG
This sequence comes from Maricurvus nonylphenolicus, assembly GCF_042854845.1. Classification (GTDB taxonomy): domain Bacteria; phylum Pseudomonadota; class Gammaproteobacteria; order Pseudomonadales; family Cellvibrionaceae; genus Maricurvus; species Maricurvus nonylphenolicus. The sequence goes on from NZ_AP031498.1 coordinate 599,008, forward strand.
CGATGGCAGCTTGTTAAGAGGCTTTGAGGAATCCCTGTTTGGCATGGGGGCAGGGACCAAAGATGCGGTCATCATCAAGCCGGAACAGGGCTTTGGTCAGCCGAATCCAAGCAATGTGCAGGAAGTGCCTCGTGACCAGTTTGGCGAAGATATGGATCTGGTTGAAGGGCTGATGGTGTCCTTTGCTGATGCCCAAAAAGCCGAGTTGCCGGGTGTTGTTAAATGCTTCGACGATAAAGTTGTTTTTGTAGACTTTAATCACCCGCTTGCCGGGCGTGATATTTTGTTTGAAGTTGAAATTATCGACGTGCAACCTGCCCAGGCCTCTGCTGTCTAATACTCGAACCTTATCTTTTATTACGAAACTACTTTTACTCAACAGTTTTTATAGAAGCTACCTGTCATGACCGAACAGCTTGCGCCAGCCATTAACTCTGCCCCTTCTATCAAGTTGGCCAACCCACGCGGCTTTTGTGCCGGTGTGGATCGTGCGATTGATATTGTTAACCGTGCGTTAGACGTCTTTGGTGCGCCGATTTATGTGCGTCACGAAGTAGTACATAACAAGTTTGTGGTCGATAGCTTGCGTGAGCGCGGTGCTATCTTCGTTGAAGAGTTGCATGAAGTGCCTGATGACGTCATCGTTATCTTCAGTGCGCACGGTGTTTCTCAGGCAGTGCGTAAAGAGGCTGCTGATCGAGGCTTAAAGGTGTTTGATGCAACCTGTCCTCTGGTAACCAAAGTGCATATGGAGGTGGCCAAATACAGCGCTGATGGCACTGAGTGTGTGCTGATCGGACATCAGGGGCATCCGGAAGTAGAAGGCACCATGGGGCAATACGATGCTGCTAACGGTGGTCATATCTACTTGGTAGAGGACGAAGCTGATGTGGCTGCACTTGATGTCAATAACCCTCAAGCCCTCAGCTACGTCACCCAAACCACGCTTTCCATGGATGATACCGCCCGGGTGATTGATGCCCTGCGGGAAAAATTCCCGGATATTCAGGGGCCTCGTAAAGACGATATTTGCTACGCTACCCAGAATCGCCAGGATGCGGTAAAGCAACTAGCCTTGGAGGCTGATCTGGTGCTGGTGGTGGGGTCTCCCAATAGCTCCAATTCTAATCGCTTACGCGAGCTGGCTGAGCGCTGCGGGTCTCAAGCCTTCCTGATTGATGGCGCTAAAGATATTGATGCGTCCTGGTTGCAGGGAAAGCGTTCTATCGGTATTACTGCCGGTGCCTCTGCACCTGAAAACCTGGTACAGGATGTGATCAGCACTCTACGCCGGATGGGGGCTGAACCGGGTGAGGAGTTGGATGGGCGTGAGGAGAATATTCGTTTCTCGCTACCTAAAGAGTTGCGCTAGTTTCCTGGCTTTTTGTTGATTCTTGCGTCAATTGACGCGTGCTCCCCTTCTGATAGTCTACTTAAGCAGAACTTTCTGTTATATCTGCTCTTCTAGTCCACCTAAAGTTGCCGTTCGTCCATGGCTGCTGGTACTTCCAGTGTAAAGATGGATGATATTAACTTACTTAAAAGGGGTGGATATGTCTTACAGCGCTAATACGCATACTCAAGTAGGTTTCTCCTTAGCGGAGTTGCTGGTTTCTCTTGGCATTTTAGGTGTTATTGCGGCTTTAGCCGCCCCTGCTTTTAATGACTTGATGGACAGCAGTGCTCGTCGTTCAAGTCTAGCCAGTTTTACCGGCTCCTTGCAGTTTGCTCGAGGTGAGGCGGTTGGCAAGCAGGAGAGTGTCATTATTTGCTCTAGTGCTGATGGTGCCACCTGCGCGGGAAATAACAACTGGGATTCGGGATGGGTTGTCTTTGTTGACGATGATGGCAATGGTGCCCCTAATTACGGTGGTGGAACCTGTGATATCAATGAGGACTGCTTGGTTAAATCGCAGGCAGCTCTTACCGGTGGGGTTACGCTTAGGTCGAATGCCAATCGCGTAACTTTTAATGAGTTAGGCGAGATGGTTGGAGGGGCAGGAACTGCTTTTACTCTTTGTGAACAGGATGCAGATAACGCCAATGATACAAGACGTTCAAATACTTTAAATATCACTGCGGCCGGTACGATTTTGGCTCAAATGGGGACAGTGGCATGCCCGTAACAACAAATTCAGTAAGCTCCTGTCGCCTCCAGCAGGGTTCTACTATGGCAGAGACGGTCATTGCTCTGTTTATTTTGGCGGTTGGCTTGCTTGCAGTTCAAGCTATGCAGTTGACCAGTTTGAGAACCAATGTCAGTGCTTCCATGCGCACTGATGCGCAATTCTTGGCGGAAGATATGGCGGACCGAATAATGGCTTACTCAAACCAAAGTTTATTGAATCCGCTCCTTGTGACACCTGCAGATGATTATAACGGAATAGATACCAATGGGGCGGCGGTGGATCCCGGTTGCTCGGCGGGAGGATGCAATACTGCCCAGCAAAGAGCGTTAGATTTATTTGATTGGAAGACCGAGCTTGAGGCCCGATTGCCGGGTGGGCGAGGAACGGTAAATGTCGTAGGTAATGAAGTTACTACGATCACTGTTATGTGGGACAACGACAGAACTGGTGCAAATGGCACTGGCTGCAGTGGTGATTCGCAGGTGGATCTTGCATGTTATTCAGTGCAGTTAAATCTTCAGTAGGTGAGTCGTAAGATCTAAGGATCGTTGGGATTATGAATAATCAGTTTAATTACTCTTCTCGTCAAGCCGGTTTAACACTGGTGGAAATTTTGGTGGCGATCACCATAGGGTTGATGGTTATGGCTGGGGTGGTGCAACTCTATGCCACGTCCTCTAAGACGCAGCAGGTCCAAGAGGGGGCTTCTCGACTTCAGGAAAATGCTCGTTTTATTTTTGCTCGTTTAAGTCAAGATATCTCGCAAACGGGATTTATTGGCTGTTTAAACATGGATGAGCATACTGATGATGATGTCGATGTTCAGGTCTACCTGACGCAAGATGCTGGCCCAGGTGAAGTCTTCAATTTTGAAGAAAGCCTTAGTGCAACTGAAGGTGATCAATTGTTAGGAACAGATTCACTTGTTGTAAGGCACGCCTCTACAGCTGGCAGGGTTCCTTTGGTTGCTAGATCAGAATCTACTCAGTCCATCTGGGTTGATGAGAATCATGGCAATTACGCCTCTCTTGAGCAGCATCAAGTAGTTATGGTCGCCAACTGTGGCTTGGCTCGGATTTTTATGATTACAAATGATCCTGAAACTAGTAATGGGGAAATTCAGCACGCTGTTGGCGTGGTTTCTCCTGAAGGGCAGAGCAATAACAATGATTCACTGGAAGGACGATTTGGCTACACACAACTTGATGCGAATAATCGTCAGTACGAATACGGTGGCACAGTTGCTTATCTTTACCCTGCGGGAGGGACGGCTCAGGTGTATGCAGTTGGCACTAGTGCGGCCGCTGCTGGTGGAGGTGTGTGCTCGGTTGCAAACCCAGAGCTATGTTCTTTGTTTATTAATCAAAACGAAATTGCTCAAGGTGTAGAGGATTTTCAGATCCAGGTTGGCTGGCTTGATAACGCCGGTAATATTCGAATAACCAACGCCGCTGGAGTTCCTGAGTGGGGAGATGTTGATCGAATTCAGGTGACTATGACCCTAAATTCAATCAATCAAGTGCCCAATGAGCAAGGTGGGGGGCTTGACCGTCAAACTTTTTCGAAAACATTTATGGTTAGAAATCAGTTGCGTTAATAGTTTCTCTGTTAATGGGTGCAGATAAGTGAAAAGTAAAATGAAGTATTTAAAGCGGTATGGCCATCGAAATCAGGAGGGGGCCATTCTTGTTGTTGCAATGGTTATTTTATTGGTGATGACTGTTTTGGGCGTGGGGTCACGAGTTAATACAATCCTTCAGCAGAAAATGTCTATAGCTTACCAGCAAAAAAACGTTGCCAGTTTAGCTGCGGAAGCAGGTTTGAGAGCAGCGGAAACTTTTATGACCAATAATGTGAGAGCTACAACGGATCTATCAATATTTGATAATGGAACCGTAGGTTTATACGCAAACTGGAATCTAGTTGGACAAATTAATACGCCAGATTGGCTAGAGTCATCTATAGCGGATGTCGTCGTTCCTGGTGCTTGGGATGACAATAATAGTATTCCTGTTGTAGGTTATGACCTTACGGTGGCTAATCCGCCTCGCTATGTTATCGAGTATGTTGGTCAGAATTTGCAGGGTACGAGTAATAAGGTGATTGTTGACTATAACGACCCCAATATATCTGCTAGTTCTGAACCGCACTATTTTGTAATTACTGCTATTGGTTGGTCCAGGGATGCAGGTATCTACTCAGTGCTTCAAACTACCTATCGGACAGGTAGGGGGGCGGGTATCTTTACCTACTAATGTTGAAGGTAAAAAAACTGCATGCAAGTTTGCGAGGGTTGATTATGTTGATTAAGAATAGAAATTATATTGCAGTTTTGTTTGGTACATTGCTGCTGCCTTTGGGGGGCGTTCAGGCTGCGCCTGGCGTATTGGCTGATAAACCATTGTTTCTTGGTACCGATGTTCAGCCTAATATCCTTTGGCTTGTTGATGATTCGGGGTCGATGGATTGGGAAAACTTATTAACCAATGGCGCTATTACTGTTCATGGAACAGGTGAAATGCCGGAAAATAATAGCGGTACCCGCTATTTGGATTTTACTCCAGATAATAATACCGAGCGCAGAGAACTGTGTTCTGGCTATAACGCCATGGCCTATAATCCATTAGCTACCTACAGCCCCTGGGTCGGACTGGATGAGGATGGGTTTGCATATTCGAATAGAACTTTAACAACAGCGTTAAATAATCCTTATGATAATGATGACTTGGATAATGTGAGTAGTCATTACTATTACCCTTGGAATGATGCAGATAGCGATGGTGTTTACGATAATGGGGAGTGCCCTACTTCAAGTGGAAGTCGAGTATTTGTAAATGCTTTATCTGCAGCTAATCAGCAAAACTATGCTAACTGGTATTCCTATTACCGTAAGCGTGAATATGTGGCGAAGCGTGCGCTGTCTACCATTATTACGGATAGTCAGGCAAGGATGGGGTTGGCTACGCTGCATAACAATAATTTGATTGGTACTATTGTTAAAGATGTCGATAACATCAGTGTGCCTGTTGATGCTGCAGCGAGCTCTAATAAGACAGCCTTATTAAGGAATTTGTTTAGGATTAATTCTTCCGGTGGTACGCCTCTTAGGCAGAACCTTCAGCAGGCAGGTAATTATTTTAGAGTGGGTGTAAACCCTGGAACTGGCTTGTTTGGATTTACTCCAAATCCTACTTCTCCGATTCTTAGTGCATCTGGAGGTGGTGAGTGTCAGCAGAACTTTACAATCTTAATGTCTGATGGGTTCTGGAATGGGAGTAGTCCTAGTGTTGGTAATGCAGATGCAAACTCTGTAAGCCCTTATGATGGTGGGTCTTATGCAGACGGTGTTAGTAATACGTTAGCTGATGTCGCCATGTGGTACTACAAAAATGATTTGGCACCGGTGATGGATGATAATGTTCCTGTTATTACTGGTGTGGATGAAAATGAAGCTCAGCATATGGTTACCTATACGGTAGCTTTTGGTGTGAATGGCACTTTGTCGGCGAACCCAGTAGATAAAGATGCTGCATTTGCGTGGCCAACACCTTCCTCAAACAATCCGAGAACCATTGATGATATGCGTCATGCGGCCTGGAATGGTCGAGGAGAGTTCTTGAGCGCAGGTGATCCGGATTCATTAATTAGTTCTTTGCAAGGAGCTATTAACGATATTGCTGATAGAGATGGCGCTGCATCTGCCGTAGCGTTTAACTCGACGAGCTTGGGGACAGATACTCTGGTGTTCCAGGCAAGATTTGACTCAGGCGGTTGGCATGGTTCTCTTTTGGCTTTTGATTTCGATAGTAATGGTGTCGGTAATCTTGAGTGGGATGCTGCGGATGTTCTTAATAACCGAGATTTAGATGCTCAGGCCAGAAACATAATTACCTATAACGGTACGCAGGGGGTTCCCTTTCAGTTTCCTGCTGATTATAGCAATCTGCTGGTAACAGATATTAGTGCTGATCAGGTGAGTGATCTTTTGGCTGATGCTCCATTTGATGAGGCTACCGCTATCCCCTCTGAAATAGCGGCCAACCAAGTCTTCGGTCAAAATATCGTGAGTTTCCTGAGGGGTAAAGATGATAACGAAGTAGATAATGGCGGTGTCTTCCGAGATCGCTTTGATAAGCGGTTAGGTGACATTGTTCATTCCAGTCCCTCGTATGTGGGGGCGCCAGGTCGAGCATACCCTAATTTTATTGAGGGGGTTGATCATCCGTATTCAGATTTTATTTTGCAAGAAGAGAATCGTGACCCTCTAGTTTACGTTGGAGGAAACGATGGGATGCTTCATGCCTTTGATGCTGACGACGGCGACGAGGTCTTTGCTTATATTCCGGGGTTCTTATTTGATGATAGTAATGGCAAAGGATTACATTATTTGGCAGATACAAGTTATAGCCATATAGCCTACGTGGATGAATCTCCACTTGCTGCCGATGTATTTATTAATGGTGCATGGAGAACCTACCTTATAGGAGGTCTAAGGGCTGGAGGGAAAGGTGTTTATGTTATCGATATAACAGATCCATCATCTTTGTCAGAAGCTGGTGCTGCTAGTATTGTTAAGCAAGAGTTTACGCATCCGCAGTTAGGCTATACGTTCAGTCGCCCTCTGGTTGGTAAAATGAATAATGGTCGCTGGGCAGCTATTTTTGGTAATGGCTATAATGGTGATGGTGATGGTGCTGCAAAACTCTTTGTGTTGTATTTGGATTCGACTGGCGGTTTTGAATTGATTGATACTGCGTCAGGTGCTATTGCAAATTCAGATTGTAATGATGCAGGAAGTGATTGTAATGGTTTGTCCTCTCCTACCGTTTTGGATATGACAGGTGATGGAACAATTGATAGAGTCTATGCCGGTGATCTGCATGGTAATATGTGGGCGTTCGATTTAAGTAATAAGGATAGTACTAAGTGGGATGTGGCATACAGTGATACTGGCTCTCCTGTGCCATTGTTTTCTGCGTGTGGTGGTACTACTTGTACGGTAGCTAACCGACAACCAATAACGTCTCTTCCTGTAGTTAGAACGCATCCGAGTAGGCTGGGAGACAGCACCGAGCCAAATCTTATGGTCTACTTCGGTACGGGCCAATGGATATCTGAAAATGATAACTTAGATGTTAATACCCAAACTATGTATGGTGTGTGGGATGCAGGTGTGTCGCAACTGACGCGAAATAGCTTGCAGCAACAGGTCGTTAGTGGTTCTGCTACGGTTACTGGTGGTCGCGATCTTTCCACAAATGATGTCGATTATGTGGTTACGAGTGAGTTGGGGTGGTTTATTGATCTTCCTGATACGGGAGAGAGGGTTGTTGTAGAGGCTGTATCAATTGGCAATATTGTATTCTTTAATACCACTGTGCCGGATAGTGGGTCCTGTAACGGTGGTGGCTATGGCTATTTAATGTTTGCCGATCGAATGACGGGGGGGCAGCCTGATTTTACTGTTTTGGATATAAATAATGATGGCACCTTTGATGATGACATTGTTGCCGGGATCATGACTAATGCGATTCCCGGTGGTGGACGTTTGATTGATGATCGATATGTTGTTTCTGACTCCAGTGGTAAAATTACCGATGTGGGTGTTCAAACTGGAGCAAGTAGACCATCCTCTCGTAGTTCTTGGTCGATAATTCGATAATGTTCAGTCCCAGAGGAGATTGTTGTAATGAATAAGGTTGGTGTTAATATTTTCTGTATGTTTTTGGGGGCGTTATTTGCTTTCAAGGTATTGGCTGAAGGTGGAGATAAACCAATCTATGGTATTGTTGATGCTGTATTTCATGAGCAGTCTGCAGTAGTGATAGATGATACGTACCTTTCGATGAGTTTAAGTTTGAAAGTATTTGATCATCGTGGTGATACAGTTAATCGTTATAGCTTAAAACTGGGGCAAAAGGTGGCGTATGAACGGGAAGGAAGCTCAAAAGTGGCTACTATTTGGATCAAGCCTAAGGGTTTTAAGTTACCTGTGAATGACGACTAATTTGTCTTATGGCTTTGAGGGTATTCTGGATGGGTTCTTGTATGAAAAATAAAAAGAAGTTTCATGGGTTTTCTTTAATAGAAATGCTAATCGTCGTCGCTATTATTGGCATTGCTGGCGCAGCAGCATATGCAGCTTATACTGAGCAGGTCTCACGCGGTATGAGAACTGAAGGTAAAGACTTTATTTTGGATTTAGCTGCTGCTCAAGAGGCTTTTTATGCTCAAAACTTATCTTATGCTAACTCAATTACAGCGGCAAACCAGTTGAATAGGATGGATACTCAAAGTGCAAATGGACGGTATACCGCTAACCTGGTTGTTGCTCCTGGTGGTTGTGCTGCAGGTGTGACAGCTTGTAGAACGTACACGTTATCTGTTGTGCCTAATACCGTGGATTTGGATTGTACTAGCTTAACTTATAACAATGCAGGTGTTGTTGGTAGTACTGGTGCCGGGACAGTAGCAGAATGCTGGCGTTAACAGGTGACATCTTTTCCGTCAGCTCTTTCCACTATACCGTTCTGGTTTGAGTCTAAGGCGGCTCTTGCTCGACCGCCTCTGTTGATGACAATAACTTGCGCGTATCGCAAGTTATTAGATGTAGGGCAATAGATAAAACTACCATTCTGATTTAATGTGTTTCCAAGCGGAGTGTAGCGAAGGTAGTTGTTGCTACCAAATGATGACCATCGTAAAGTTCCGCCACCCCATAGTGGTGAGAATTCTCTAAGGACCTCCTCTTCTTCATCAATGCGTCCATTCTGGTTAGGGTCAGTAAAGACTAGAATGCCTTCAGACCATACCTTTCCGCAGGTAGATGATGTTAATTTGGGGCATAGAGTAATGGTTGTTACTCTGGATATAGCTTCAAGGCGAGTGTAGTTGATAGCTGCTAGTAAGTTGTCTCTGGCGCTAATGGAACTGTTTACTTCCAAGAGGGTTGTGAAGGTGGGTATTGCAAATCCTGTGAGTATTCCGATTATAGCGAGCGAGGTTAATAATTCGATAAAGGTAAACGCTTTGCTGTATCTCATGAGTCCGTCCTTGGTTTCATGGGATGGTTAATCTAGCGCTTAAAGAATGAGTGAACAATAAGTCTTAGGTGCTGATTTTTTTCTAGTTTTAGTACTTAAGTGTATGTTTGTGGGGTTATTCATCAAGCCCAAGCTTTTTTAGTCTGTATCGAAGGGAACGAAAGCTTACGCCAAGCTTTTTGGCGGCCGCTGTGCGGTTCCATTTAGTGCTTTCGAGTGCTGATACGATGACCTCCCTCTCAATGTCTTCGAGATAGTCATCTAGTGAGTCTACCTCCCCTGTGTTGTGTTGTGGCTTTTCCGAGGGGGGTTCTCTCGTAGAAAGCTGAAGATCTTCTAGCTCTATTATGTCCTCATCACAAAGCGTGAAAGTTCGCTCAAGAATGTTTTCAAGCTCTCGAACATTTCCAGGGAAGCTATATCTTTGCAGCTCTTTTATCACATCTTGGGAAAGTGATGGTGAAGGTACATCTATCTCCTTGGCGAAACGAGCCAGGAAAGTTTCTGCCAGATGCTTGATATCGTCTGTTCGCTCGCGAAGCGGAGGCATGTCAATTTGGATGACATTGATACGGTAGAAAAGGTCACTGCGGAAACGCTCATGCTCAATTTCCTGATTCAGATCCTTGTGTGTAGCGCTAAGAATTCTAACATCAATGCTGGTCTCCTGTTCTCCTCCTACAGGGCGTACGGCCTTTTCCTGAATGGCGCGTAGTAGTTTTACTTGCATGTCTAGGGGGAGGTCTGCTACTTCATCTAGGAATAGTGTGCCGCCATCAGCAGCAAGAAAAAGCCCCTGTTTGTCACTGGTTGCTCCAGTGAAACTCCCCTTTTTATGGCCAAAGAACTCACTCTCCATTAATTCCTTTGGAATGGCTCCGCAGTTTACCGGAATAAAGGGGGCATCTGCTCGAGCTCCTTGGTAGTGAATAGCTCGGGCGGCGAGCTCTTTACCTGTGCCGGACTCACCACTTATAAATACAGGTGCCTGGCTACGGGACACTTTGGCTATTTGCTTACGAAGCTTAACCATTGCTGGAGCATCGCCGAGCAGAGCTGGAGCTTTGTTCTGCGGTTTGCTATTTGTTGTTTCAGATGATGCGGGCTCCAGTTTTAAGGCTGTATTTATGAGTCCGCGTAATTGTTCCAGCTCGACAGGCTTAGATATAAAGTCGAAAGCGCCGGCTTTCATGGCTTCTATGGCAAGATCCATGCTGCCGTGAGCAGTGAAGACGGCTACTGGAAGTTGGCTGTATTCTTTTTGAATAAACTTAACTAGCTCTATCCCATTACCATCGGGTAATTTCATGTCGGTGAGGCAAACTTGATAGCTCTGCTCGGATAGCAATTTCTTGGCTTGGCGGACATTTTCTGCACTATCCGTATCCAGCCCCATGCGAGAGAGTGTGATGTCCAGCAGCTCTCGGATGTCAGGTTCGTCGTCAATGATCAGGGCGCGAGTTTTGGGCATATTCTTATTATCACTATTCTTGACTGGCTTGTGTCAAACTAAACGTTTGGGGTGAGCGAAGTTAATTTGAAAACAGCTTTTTCCTGTTTCTGTTATTAAATAGTTTAGGCTAGCCTGATTTGATTGGCAGAGCTCTTTGGATATATACAGGCCGAGGCCTGAACCACTAGCTTCTGTCGTGAAGAAGGGTTCGAAAATATGTTGCCGATTGTCTTCGGCTATTCCCTCTCCATTATCGATGACTCTAATATAGGGTAATTCACTCTGAATATCGATGCCGAGTTCCAGGGTTAGGGTTGCGTTATCTGTTGCTTCTTTACTGTAGCGAAGTCCATTATTACAGAGATTGGTTAGCACTTGATTTAAATGACTGGTGTCCATTTTAGTCTCGATTAGGTTATTGCAACTGTTAAGCTTTATATCTGCATTTAGATCTTCGTGTTTGTAGTCTTCAATAAACTGCTTCACCCACTGATTGAGTTCTATCGGTTCAGGTTGAGAAGCACGACGTCGAGAAAGTTGAAGAACATTCTCGATAATCTGGTTAACACGCTTGGTGTTGGTGTTTATAATCTCGGTCATTCGCCTGTCAGTATTTTGTAGGTCAGGAGATTCATCTAAAAGTTGGCTGGCATGACTAATTGCTCCTAAGGGATTACGAATTTCGTGAGCAATGCTTGCCGTAAGGCGGCCGAGGGAGGCGAGTTTAAGTTGTTGGGCCTCTTGTGTCAGAGTGCGATTGTCTTCTATAAAAATCAGGGTGCTGGCATTATTTGTGTTGCCACCTTCTAGTGTTGCAAACCCTAAGCGTATTTCTTGATTCTTTTCACCCATAGGAATGTGTGGCGTGCGTGTATGTGGGTAGGCCTTCCAAAGATGTAGATGTTCTTCAATTTCAGGAAAGTCGTGGAGATAATGCTGACCTGAAAGGGTGTCATTAAGCCCAAGAAGCTTGGCGGCAGCTTGGTTGATCAGTTCTATTTGCCCTGCAGGGTTTGCGACAAGTACTCCTGTTCGCATACGTTCAACAATTAGCTGGGCCATGCGTTCAAGGTGAGCAGCATGTTCGGCTTGTGATGCTGCTTCTAAATTGCTTGTACGAATGCGATTGCTGAGGTAGTTAAGTGTTAGTGCCGATAAAAATAGTAGGATGCCCATAGTACCGGCAGAGAACATCGTGCGAGCGTTTGCTTGGCCGCTATAAACTTGATTCAGAGTTGCTCCAATAACCATAATGGTTGCTATCGCAGCTAGTGCGGCGCTAGCTTGTGTTTGGAGGAAAATACCTCCGGCTGCAGCACAAACCAATAATAGGTAACCGATGCTGCTTTCGACTCCGCCGCTAGTCTGCATCATGATCATCATGGCGATAATATCGCAGAGCAGGATAATGAAAATCTGTCGGTTTTTGGGCTGAAAATGACCACGCCATAAGATAAGTAGTGTGGCTATATTTAGTACGGTATAAGTAAGGGCGGTATAGAAAAAAACTGTTGGTTCAGTGCTACCTAGGATGTCATCAGCAACCTTGGTATAGAACATAAGCAGCAATATGCTGCTCAATAGAGTGCGGTAGTAAGCGTATACACGCAGGATACCGTAATTACTGTTATCAACTGCTGTGGTAGATATGACCATAGTTATTATACGGCAATACTTATAAGAGAAACCCAGGCTATTTTAATGTGTTATTAATTTTGCCTGGGGTTAGGGGGTTAGAGGTCGTAAATTGTTGGGATGGGTAGGCGCTTATGTTGTGTGCGCTTATATATAGCAACAATTTTCTCTTCTACGTCTTCAGTAACGGCCTTACCTTCCAAGAAATCATCCAGCTGATCGTAGGTAACCCCTAGAACATGCTCGTCCTCTTTCTGGGGATCAAGGCATTCCAGGTCTGCAGTTGGAGTTTTCATCACCAGATTATCCGGGGCCCCCATCGTTTTCGCTAGCAGGCGAACCTGGCGCTTGCTTAGGCCAAACAGCGGGGCCAGATCGCATGCGCCATCACCCCACTTGGTGAAAAAACCGGTTACATTTTCTGCAGAATGATCGGTTCCCAACACCAGGCCTCCCAAGACGCCAGCAATTTGATACTGGATCACCATGCGGGTGCGGGCTTTAACATTACCCTTGGTAAAGTCGATATGGCTGTCGCTGTGTTCGATAAGGCCGTGTTCAGTCAGGGAGCCAATGGTTTCTTCGTGAATGCCGTCGGCGCCAAGTTTGACGTTAACAGTGACCGATTTGTTGGGTTTTATAAAGTCGATAGAAGCTTGTGCATCATGCTCATCTGCTTGCACGCCAAAGGGTAGGCGCACGGCGATAAATTGATAGTCGTTGGTATTTTGTTCGGTATTCAGTTGCTCGACGGCCAACTGAGCCAGTCGGCCACAGGTGCAGGAATCGACGCCGCCACTAATCCCGAGTACTAGGTGCTTCTGGTTGGCGCTTTTCAGAGTGGCTTTGATAAAGTCGACCCGGCGTTGAATTTCAGCGTTGGCATCGATCTCGGGTAAGACCTTCATTTCGCTGATAATGGATTCTCGGGTAATCGTTTCGTTGGCCATTGTGAGCTACCTGCATCTTGGTCGTTAAGGCACTATTGTAGTGCATGTATAACGGTGATTTTATGGGCTTTTCCTTAAGAAAAGAGATGGGAAGAGTATAAAGCGCGAGGCTGGCGGAGAAAAGGTAGCGGGAATAAATGGGGAGGGGAAAAGCCTTCCGAGTGCTGTTGGAAGGCTTTGGAGTTGTTTAGTCGATGAGGCCGAAAGTTAACCAGTTGTACCAAGGTTTGCCCTCTTCTTCAGGCTCTTGCTCTTCTTGGTTTAGCTCTTGGTAATTTTGTTTGTTTTTCCATTCCGGGTTGTAGATCTCGCGGCTATCAAAACCTGGGGGCTCTTTCTTGTCGAATAGGCCAAAGGTTACGGTGCTAACCCAAGAGCTTTCGCCGCTATTGGAGCTGTATTGGTAATCGAATGTGCCGTCGCTATTTAAGGCGGGGTGTTCAGGGTAGTTGTGGCTTAGGGTGGTTAGCGGGTTGGTGCCAAGGTCGTCCATGCCCAGTAGATGGTAGCCCTGAACCATAACTGCCAGAGCATCTGGCACTGCTGGGGTCTGCTGGAAGTTTTCTACCACATAGCGACCCCGGTTAACGGCAGCGACATAGGCGCCACGCTTGAAGTAGTAGTTAGCCACATGGATCTCGTAACGGGCCAGCAAGTTACGCAGGTAGATCATGCGCTTGCGGGCATCCGGGGCGTAAGTGCTGTTCGGGAAGCGTGCCAGTAGTTGCGAGAAGTGGGCAAAGGATTCACGAGCTGCACCTGGGTCGCGACGGGTCAGGTCGGTGGGCAGGAAGCGCTCAAACATACCGTTTCCTTCGGTGAAGGAGGACAGGCCTTTCATATAATAGGCGTAGTCCACGTTGCGGTGTTGAGGGTGCAGGCGAATAAAGCGGTCTGCGGCAGCAGAAGAGGCTTCATGCTCGAAATTGCGGTAGTAGGCGTAAATCAGTTCCAGCTGGGCTTGCTCGGCATAGGTGCCGAAGGGGAAGTTTTCTTCCAGGCCCTGCAGGTTTTCAATCGCCAGTTCCCACTGGCGGGCTTTAAGCTGGCGCTGGGCCGCTTCATAAAAATCTTTTTCGGTGGTGTATTGAGGGCCCTGTTCTTCATTGGAGGAGCAGGCGACCAACACCAACAAGCTGGCCAAGACCATTAACAAACGAGCACGCATAGATTTTGACTCTATTTATCTGCTGAAAAGTAAGGAAATTCAGGTTTCGGGTTATTCTTTTAGCTTATTGTCAGGTTAAACTACCCGGCCCGGCCAACAATCCCGATTTAAACACAGGCCGTATTTAAACACAGTGGCACCTTATACCAAAGCCCTAGCGGGCCTGTCGGTACATTAAAGTCGTAATCGTAGCGGTAAATAGAGGACATATTACATGGCAGACCTGATTGATGAGCGCGCCCAAGTACCTGATGAGCGTCGCGGTGCCCGTTTTGACCAGGTGGCTGCTGAGTTGTTCCCGGATTATTCCCGTTCCCGCCTGCAAGACTGGATCAAATCTGGTGCTCTAACGGTGGATAATGTCCAGCGCAAGCCCAAGGAAAAACTGTTAGGCGGTGAGATGCTGATTCTCCAAGCCGAGCTAGAGGTTCAAGGGGATTGGGAAGCTGAAGATATTCCCCTGGATATTCGCTACGAGGATGACGATATTTTAGTTATCAATAAGCCCTCAGGCTTGGTTGTACATCCGGCGGCTGGCAATATGACTGGCACTCTGCTTAACGGCTTATTGCACCACAATCCTGAACTGGCCCAGGTGCCCCGTGCCGGTATCGTTCACCGACTGGATAAAGACACCACGGGGCTTATGGTGGTAGCGAAGACCTTACAGGCGCAAACCGATCTGGTGGCGCAATTACAGGAGCGCAGTGTTAGTCGTGAGTACGAAGCCATTGCACAGGGGGCTATGACTGGTGGCGGTTGCGTGGATGCGCCCATTGGTCGTCACTCTCGTCAGCGTCAAAAGATGGCTGTGGTTGACTTTGGTGGTAAGGAAGCCATTACTCACTACCGTTTGTTGCAGCGTTTTGGTCATTACACCCATATTCGTTTGAAGTTGGAAACTGGCCGTACTCACCAGATTCGTGTTCATATGGCCCATATTGGTTATCCGCTAGTGGGGGATGCTACCTATGCGGGACGTTTTAAAATTCCCAAGGGTTGTTCGAAAGAGATGATCGAGCATTTACGTGGTTTCCCGCGTCAGGCATTGCATGCTGCTGCTCTAGGGTTGATTCATCCGGTGAGTGGCGAATATATGGAGTGGGAAGCGGAGCGCCCTGCTGATTTCGAAGCCTTGCTGGAATTGTTGGCTAGAGAAGATAACGAGAAAGGATAAATAGCATGGCCCATGAGGATTTTCTGATACCGGATTGGCCGGCGCCTGCGAAAGTAAAATCCTGTATATCTACTCGTTTGAGTGGAGATAGCCTGCCCCCTTATGACGCTAACAATCTGGCTCTGCATGTTGAAGATAATGATGCGGCGGTATTGTCTAATCGCCAGAAATTTCAACAGCGGGCGGCTATACCTGGTGTGCCTCAATGGCTTGAGCAGATCCATGGTACCCGTGTTGTCGAAGCCGAGGGTGATGAGCGTGTCAGAACTGCCGATGCCTGCATCACCTGTAAACCCAATCAGCCCTGTACAGTGTTAACCGCGGACTGTTTGCCTTTGCTACTGTGTGATACTGCGGGTACCACGGTGGCTGCCGTGCATGCTGGTTGGCGGGGGCTTGCTGATGGGGTTATCCGCGAGGCGGTAGAAGCGTTTGAGTTGCCGGCTAATCAGCTGCTGGTATACCTTGGCCCTGCCATTGGTCCACAGGCTTTTGAGGTGGGGATCGATGTGCTTGAGGCTTTCTTTGAGGGGGCCATTTCGGCTGAGCATGCCGAGGCAATCTCCAGCTGCTTTATTCCCAGTATCGAAAAACCATTAGGCTTTTATGCGGATCTCTATGGGCTGGCTCGAGCTGAGTTGTCGGCCCTGGGGGTAAGTCAGCGCGCTATCTACGGTGGTGATTTTTGCACTTACACCGATAGTGAGCGTTTCTTCTCTTATCGTCGCGATGGCGTTACTGGCCGTATGGCAAGCGTTATCTGGCTGGAGGGCTAGACCCACTGCCTCTCAGTGTTTGATTTGTGTCAATTCTTGGCTGTTGGATGGTTAAAAGTGACACTTTCTCTCCTTTATAGGCTTGAATTCTGATTGAGCCTCCCCCATCTCTTCTGTAACTGATTTCTATAATCAGGTGTAGCCCTACATCAGGTCTAACCTTATGTAGCTAGCCTGGAAACGGACGTTAACGCAGATGTGAACAAGAGGTGAGCAATGCGAATTGACCGCTTAACCAACCAATTGCAAATGGCGCTATCGGATGCGCAGTCTCTGGCTATTGGCCGGGACCACAATCAACTCGAACCCGTGCATGTGCTGTCGGCCATGATTGATCAGCAAGGCGGTGCCGTACGCCCATTGCTGGCTCAAGCTGGTTTTGATGTTGCAGGTTTGCGCAATGCCATTGCCATTGCGATGGATAATCTGGCGCGAATTCAGAGTCCCACAGGTGATGTGGGTATGTCCAGCGAGATGGGGCGCCTGCTTAATCTCGCTGACAAGCAGGCTCAGGATAATGGTGATGCCTATATCTCCAGTGAGTGTGTCCTGCAAGCCGCCATGGCAGATCAGAATAATTCCGCAGGTAAGCTGCTTAGTCAATTTGGAACCAAGCCACAGTTGGATGAAGCGATTAAAAAAGTTCGTGGCGGCGAGGCTGTGGATAACCCGGATGCTGAAGGTAATCGCCAGGCCTTGGATAAATACACCATCGATCTGACTGCCCGTGCTGAGGCCGGCAAGTTGGACCCGGTCATTGGTCGTGACGATGAAATTCGTCGGGCTGTGCAGGTGCTGCAGCGCCGTACCAAAAATAATCCGGTGTTAATTGGTGAGCCGGGTGTGGGTAAAACTGCCATTGTTGAAGGTTTGGCTCAGCGTATTGTTAATGGAGAAGTGCCTGAAAGCCTGAAGCACAAACGTCTCTTATCTCTGGATTTGGGGTCGTTGCTGGCGGGGGCCAAGTTTCGCGGTGAATTTGAAGAGCGTCTAAAGTCTGTACTTAACGAACTTTCCAAGCAGGAAGGTCGGATCATTTTGTTTATTGATGAGTTGCATACCATGGTTGGTGCCGGTAAGGCTGAAGGTGCTATGGATGCAGGTAATATGCTCAAACCTGCGCTGGCACGTGGTGAGCTACATTGTGTCGGGGCAACTACACTGGATGAATATCGTCAGTACATTGAAAAGGATGCGGCGCTAGAGCGCCGCTTCCAAAAGGTTCTGGTAGATGAGCCCACCGAGGAAGATACCATTGCCATTTTACGTGGATTAAAAGAGCGCTACGAAGTGCACCACGGGGTGGATATTACCGATTCAGCGATAATTGCCGCTGCTAAATTGTCGCAGCGCTATATCACCGATCGCCAGTTACCGGATAAGGCCATTGATTTAATTGATGAGTCAGCCAGCCGTATTCGGATGGAGATTGATTCCAAGCCGGAAGAGATGGATCGCTTGGAACGCCGTTTGATTCAATTAAAAATTGAACGGGAGGCGGTAAAAAAAGACGATAGTGATGCGGCCAAGAAGCAACTGAATTTGCTCGACAGTGAAATTGAGAAAAACGAGAGAGCCTTTGCCGATCTTGACGAAGTCTGGCGTGCAGAAAAGGCTGCCCTCCACGGCTCTGTTGAAGTAAAAGCGAACCTGGAACAGGCGCGTTTGGATTTGGATGCTGCTCGTCGTGCAGGCGATCTGGGCCGTATGTCGGAACTGCAATACGGTATTATTCCGGAATTGGAAAAGCAGTTGGATATGGCCAGTCAGGCTGAAATGATGTCTATGAAGCTGTTGCGCAATAAAGTGACAGATGAAGAGATTGCTGAAGTAGTCTCCAAGTGGACCGGTATTCCTGTCTCAAAAATGCTTGAAGGCGAGCGAGAGAAATTGCTCCGCATGGAAGATGTACTGCATAAGCGTGTGATTGGTCAGGGAGAGGCCGTAGTTGCGGTGTCGAATGCTGTACGCCGTGCTCGCGCAGGTTTGTCTGACCCTAATCGTCCTAACGGTTCCTTCCTATTTCTGGGGCCAACCGGTGTCGGTAAAACTGAGCTGTGCAAATCGCTGGCAGAATTCCTCTTCGATACCCAGGATGCCATGGTGCGGATCGATATGTCCGAGTTTATGGAAAAGCATTCCGTGGCTCGCTTGATTGGTGCGCCTCCTGGTTATGTGGGCTATGAGGAAGGGGGTTATCTGACCGAAGCTGTGCGTCGTAAACCCTACTCGGTATTGTTGCTTGATGAAGTAGAAAAAGCCCATCCGGATGTGTTCAATATTCTTCTGCAGGTGCTGGAAGATGGCCGTTTAACCGATGGTCAGGGGCGCACGGTGGATTTCCGTAATACGGTAGTGGTTATGACCTCTAACCTGGGCTCCGATGCGATTCAGGATCTGGCCAAGGATAAATCTTTCGATACTATTGATTTCAATAACACCAATGAAGATGCTGGCGATGTTGTGGGCAACGAGCATCGCTACGAGGCCATGAAGGAGGCTGTGATGGACGTGGTCGGCGGCCACTTCCGGCCTGAGTTTATTAACCGTATCGATGAGGTGGTGGTTTTCCATCCTCTGGGTAAGGCGCAGATTCGTGGTATTGCTGATATTCAGTTGGAGTTGTTGCGTAAACGCCTACTTGAGCGTGAGCTGCAGTTAATGATCAGTGATGATCTGATGGAGCAGTTGACGGAAGCGGGCTTTGATCCTGTCTATGGAGCGCGGCCGTTGAAAAGAGCTATTCAGCAGATGTTGGAAAATCCGTTGGCACAGGCTGTTTTGGCTGGAGAGTTTGGTCCGGGTGATACTATTTTCGCCGGGGTTAAAAATGGCAGGGCAGTCTTCGATAAAATGAAATGAGGCAGCCTTAGTTGGCTGAAAAAAGCCCGAATCTGGTTAAGGTTCGGGCTTTTGGCTTCTGATGTGTACTAATGATTTAACAGTGATCTTTAACGATTTTGTCTGCTTCTTCTTTGCGCTTTTTGATCTCGTCGTCTGCTAGGAAGCGGTAGTCATCCCCATCCTTAACCTTGATGCGAGAGTTTTCTTTCATAATCTTCAGGTTCTCTTTTGCCTGCTTGCATAGTGCAGGGTCTTTTTTGGGGGCTTCTTCTTTCGGAGCTGGGGCCGCAGTAGTGTCTTTATCGCCTGAGTTATCAGTTGATGGCTGAGCTGTTGCTGTAGAGCTCGAACTGGGCTTAAGGTTTGTTGTTCTTACTTTAGTGGATTTGCGTTCACCTGGGGGATGGGCGGTATAGTGAGTAACACCGTTCTCATCCACCCATTTATAATACTCTTTCGCTGCGTGGGAGCTGTTAGAGGCTAGTAAGCAGATGCTGGTTGCCAAGGCCGCTACAAAAACGCGAATCTTCACGATAGTCTGTCCTGTCTAGTGGTATCTAGTTATTGGTCTAGATGGTGTCCGTTCATTATTAAATACACTTTCTACTATAAACCACTCCCCCACCAATAGGTATGCCCTACGTCTCATAAGGTTATTATTTCTATCAAAAATCCCGCTTAAACCCCCGTCAGCCCTAGACTTTAGTGCCGAAGTTGCTAGAATTGCCGGTTCGCTAGATGGCGTGTAGATTTGCCGTAACCTCGGCCTTCATAGATCTACCACAGGCAAGCCAAACGCTTGCCGGACCATTAGAGTCCTTACCTATTGTCAGGGCTCATCTCGAGCGGAGGTACGTCCACCGGCGTTGCCTGCCCGACGCTCTCAGGGTGCTAAAAGCGCAGAGTGTCAGGGGAACCTCAGTCATCACTGTTTTGTGTGCTGGTATAGCCGTGCCTGATCTATATAAAGAGTCGTGAAGAGATGATCTTTATAGATATAGGGTGGGCGCTAGTGGCGTGCATTCAGGTTTTACAGAAAGTGTTTATCGATTAAGGGGATAACAGGTGGAAATGCTCTCAGGCGCCGATATGTTGATCCGCTCACTGCAGGAAGAAGGCGTAGAACTCGTTTTCGGCTATCCAGGTGGTGCGGCGCTGCATATTTACGATGCGCTGTTTAAGCAAAAAGAAGTTAGACATATTCTTGTACGTCATGAGCAGTCGGCGACTCATGCGGCGGACGGCTATACCCGTTCGACCGGCAAAGTCGGTACCGTGCTGGTGACTTCGGGTCCAGGTGCAACCAATGCCATTACCGGTATTGCTACTGCGTATATGGACTCTGTCCCTATGGTCGTGATCTCCGGTCAGGTGCCGGCGGAAAAGATTGGTGAGGACGCCTTCCAGGAGACCGATATGATCGGTGTCTCCCGTCCTATCGTGAAACATAGCTTCCTGGTTAAGCACGCCAGCGAAATTCCAGAGGTGGTTAAAAAGGCTTACCACATTGCCTCCAGTGGCCGCCCTGGGCCCGTGGTTATCGATATTCCGAAGAATACCGTTAACCCGAACGAGACCTTCCCGTTTGAATATCCTAAGAAGGTTAAGTTACGTTCTTACACACCTGCTCTGCGTGGCCACAGTGGTCAGATCAAAAAAGCGGTTCAGTTGCTGCTGGAAGCCAAGCGCCCGGTCATTTATTCCGGTGGTGGTGTTATTCAAGGCGAATCCAGTGCCTTGCTGACCGAGTTGGCGCAGATTCTAGGTTATCCGGTTACCAATACTTTGATGGGGCTGGGTGGTTACCCGGGTTCCGACAAGCAATTCCTGGGTATGCTGGGTATGCACGGTACTTTTGAGGCCAATACTGCGATGCATCACTGTGATGTGATTCTGGCGGTAGGTGCGCGCTTCGATGACCGTGTTACCAATACGCCGAGCAAGTTCTGTCCGAATGCCAAGATCGTACATATTGATATTGATCCAGCGTCTATCTCCAAAACCGTTACCGCCGATGTGCCCATCGTAGGTTCTGTGGATAGCGTTTTGAAAGAAATGCTGGCGCTGTTGAAATCTACCGATCAGAAGCCTGATGAGCAGGCGCTCGCTGATTGGTGGAAGCAAATTGATGAGTGGCGAGATCGTCATGGTATCTATACCAAGCCGCGCTACAAAACTGACGGCGACAAGATCATGCCGCAGGAAGTGATCAAGACGTTGCATGAAGTGACCAATGGTAAAGCCATTGTTGCTTCTGACGTTGGTCAGCACCAGATGTTTGCTGCGCAGTACTACAAGTTCGATAGCCCACGTCAGTGGCTGAACTCCGGTGGTCTGGGCACCATGGGCTTTGGTTTGCCGGCGGCTATGGGAGCTGTGTTTGCACACCGTGATAAAGACGTTGTTTGTGTCACCGGTGAGGGTTCTATCCAGATGTGTATTCAGGAGCTTTCGACCCTGACTCAATACAATCTGCCGGTAAAAATCATCTGCTTGAACAACCAGGCTTTGGGTATGGTTAAGCAGTGGCAGGATATGGTGTACGACAGCCGTTACTCCGAGATTCACTACGAAGACTCGCTACCAGACTTCGTTAAGCTGATGGAAGCCTATGGTCACGTGGGTATGCGTGTCACCAAGCGCGAAGAGCTAAAAGAGAAGATGGAAGAGTGTTTCGCCATGAAGGATCGTGTGGTCTTTATGGATGTCTATGTTGATCCAGGTGAGCACGTCTATCCAATGCTGGTTGCCCCAGAGGGCTCCATGCGTGATATGTGGTTGAGCAAGACGGAGCGTACTTAAGATGAGACGTATTATTTCGGTATTGATGGAAAACGAGCCGGGCGCCTTGTCACGAGTAGTTGGTCTGTTTTCCCAGCGTGGTTACAACATTGAAACCCTGACGGTTGCTCCGACCGAAGACGAGACCCTGTCTCGCCTGACGTTGACCACCATCGGTGATGATCACAAGATCGAGCAGATCACCAAAAACCTCAACAAGCTGATTGATGTGGTTAAGCTGGTGGATCTGACCGAAGGTGCGCATATTGAGCGTGAGCTGATGCTGATTAAGGTGAAGGCTTCCGGTGCTCAGCGTGCAGAGATCAAGCGTTGTGTGGACATCTTCCGTGGTCAGATTATCGATGTGACCAGCACTGTCTATACCATTCAGGTTGCCGGTACCAGTGATAAGCTGGATGCCTTTGTGCAGGCGGTGGGTGAAGGTACTGTGCTTGAAGTGGTGCGCTCCGGTGTTTCCGGTATTGCCCGCGGCGAGAAGGTGTTGAGCCTGTAAGCTGTTTCTGAGCGCTTGCCTAAAAAAACCGCCTTCGGGCGGTTTTTTATTGTCTCGCTTTTTTGGGGAGGGCGGGGTCTGACCCTGCGGGTCAGACCCCAGGTTTATACTGAGTTTGGGTGCTACTTTCGCCGGGGTACGACCCGCAGGGTCGGATCCCTAGCTTCGTCAGAATCAGCGGCTACTCCAAAACGCTTCAATCAGCGGGCTCTTCAAGCGCTTCTTTAATGCACACAGTCCTACATCATAAGCTTCCAATTTCGGCTGCTTGGGCAATAGCTCCACCCGATCTGCCAGCGGACTGTTATCCACAACAATCTTCGGCACCACGCCAACCCCAAATCCCAGGCTTACCATACTAACAATCGCTTCGTGACCGGCTACCTGTGCATAAATCGTGGGGGTGATCTGCTGTTGGCGAAACCATTCGTCTACCCGGTCCCGAATCAAGCCTTCCTCCGACAAAATCATCGGGATGTGTTCCCACTGCTGTTTTTTGATGGCCTGCTTTAGTTCGGCTTCCAGTACTTCCGCCTTGGGGGTGATATACACCAGTGGTGATACCGTAATACGGCTAAACGCCAGTTGCGCCGGCAGCTTATCGGGGCGGGCGGCAATGGTGATATCTTCGTGGCCCGCCAAAACCCGGGGGATAGCACTGGCTGGATCGCCGGTATGCAGTTTGATCTCGATTTTCGGGTGTTTCTGTCTAAACTCACTGAGGATGTCATACAGGAAGCTGTGACTGGCGGTCACCGAGCAGTACATGCTGATCTCGCCGTGCAGCTCGCCGCTGTCGGCCATCAGTGAATCTTTAAAGGTATCCCACTGCTGTAATGTTTCCCGGGCATATTGTTGTAAGCGCTTACCTTCGTGGGTGAGTTGCACGCTGCGATTATTGCGTACCAGCAGAGTGACGCCCAGTGACTCTTCCAGTTGCTGGATGTGACGGCTGAGTGCGGAAGCGCTGATATGACAGGCTTCGCTAGTACGGCCAAAGTGCAGGGTTTCAGACAGGTTGAGAAACAGGGAGAGGCTGCGGGTATCCATGGTGGGCCTGCTGTCTTGTGTTGCAACTTTTGTTGCAGCTAATGGGATATAGTGTTGCAAATATATCATTTTACGCAATAGGTGAAAATCTATACACTGCGCAGCTATCGTGATGGGGAGTCTTTTTGTCCCTATCTGAGTTTGACGAATTTTGGCGGCAGCCCATTCGGGGGTGCCGATGTAGCAGGAGTTAAATTATGCAAGTTTATTACGATAAGGACTGTGATCTGTCCATTATCCAGGGCAAGAAAGTTGCCATCATTGGTTACGGTTCTCAGGGCCACGCTCACGCCTGTAACCTGAAAGATTCCGGTGTAGACGTGACTGTTGGCCTGCGTCCATCTTCTTCTTCCGTTGCCAAAGCCGAAGCTCACGGCCTGAAAGTATCTGATGTACCTTCTGCTGTAGCTGCCGCTGATCTGGTAATGATCCTGACTCCAGATGAGTTCCAGGGCCAGCTGTACCGCGAAGAAATTGAGCCAAACATCAAGCAGGGTGCTACCCTGGCTTTCGCTCACGGTTTCTCCATCCTGTACAACCAGATCGAGCCACGCTCTGATCTGGATGTTGTAATGATTGCGCCTAAGGCGCCTGGTCACACTGTACGTAACGAGTTCGTAAACGGCGGTGGTATTCCTGATCTGATCGCTATCTGGCAAGACGTTTCTGGCAAGGCTAAAGACGTAGCATTGTCCTACGCTTCCGGTGTTGGTGGTGGTCGTTCCGGTATCATCGAAACTACTTTCAAAGATGAGACTGAAACTGATCTGTTCGGTGAGCAGGCTGTTCTGTGTGGTGGTGCTGTTGAGCTGGTTAAAATGGGTTTCGAAACTCTGACCGAAGCTGGCTACGCCCCAGAAATGGCTTACTTCGAGTGTCTGCACGAGCTGAAGCTGATCGTAGACCTGATGTACGAAGGCGGCATCGCTAACATGAACTACTCCATCTCTAACAACGCTGAGTACGGTGAGTACGTAACTGGCCCAGAGGTTATCAACGAGCAGTCTCGTGAAGCTATGCGTAACGCGCTTAAGCGTATCCAGAGTGGTGAGTACGCCAAGATGTTCATCGCCGAAGGTCAGACTAACTACCCATCCATGACTGCCCGTCGTCGCAACAATGCGGCACACCCAATCGAGCAGACTGGTGAGCAGCTGCGTTCCATGATGCCATGGATCGAAGCTAACAAGATTATCGACCAAACCAAAAACTAATTGGTTTTTGTCGATATCTTCAAAAACGCGGCTTCGGCCGCGTTTTTTGTTTGTGAGGTCGGGGGATGCGAGTATCATAGTCACAGGAATGATGAGAGGGCGTTATGGCCGATACTGAAAAACAGAATAAAGATGGTGCTGCGCAAGGGCAGGACAATGTTTCCAATCTGGATGCTCAGCGTGAGCAGGAGGAGAGTTTTATCCCGGTTGATGAGCACGTCGAAGAGGTAACCGAGAACGGTAAAAGGGTGCGTCGTCGAGGTGTGTATTTGCTGCCCAACCTCTTCACTACGGCAGCATTGTTTAGTGGTTTCTATGCCATTATCTCTGCCATGCACAATAATTTTGAGTCGGCAGCAATCGCCATTTTTGTGGCCATGATTCTCGATGGCTTGGATGGTCGAGTGGCGCGGCTGACCAATACCGCCAGTGAGTTTGGTGTTCAATACGACAGCTTGTCAGATATGGTGTCCTTCGGTTTGGCTCCAGCCCTGGTGGTATTTTCCTGGGCCTTGTCTGATTTGGGTAAGTTTGGCTGGGCGGTAGCCTTTATCTATGCGGCCGGCGCGGCGCTGCGTTTGGCGCGTTTTAACACCCAGGTTGATACTGTGGATAAGCGCTACTTTATAGGTCTGGCCAGTCCTGCGGCTGCTGCAGTTATAGCTGGCATGGTGTGGTTGGGTCATGATGTGGAAATGGCCGGGCGCCCTTCGTTGATCGCTGGGTTAATTACGGCGGCTATGGGCTTGCTGATGGTCTCTAATGTGAAGTACAGCAGTTTCAAGGAGTTTGATTTTAAACGTCGTGTGCCATTTGTCTTTATCCTGGTGGTAGTGCTGATATTCGGTTTGGTGACTATCGATCCGCCGATGGTGTTGCTGGGTGTATTTGCCTGTTACGCTCTGTCAGGTTTGCTGATGTGGATTTGGGAGCTTCGCAAGAAGGTCTAAATGCCCGTGTTCGCCCTGCTATTTCTCGGTGGGGCGCATTATCTCTTCCATCTATTTGCGCAATTCAAACTCCCTTTCTATAGTTAATTTTACCCCCTGGCGAATGCCAATTCTTACCTTCCCCTGACGCTCAGTGATGGGATAAAGGCTTTTTCGGTTTTTTTACAAAAAACTGTTGACCCTAATAGGGTCGATCGGCATAATGCGCAGCCCCTGACGGGGACACTTAGAAAGCACCGAAAATCAATAGGTTAGCGAGGTTTTCTAAAGTGGGGTCAAGCAAGAAATTAAATTTCAAATACTGCTTGC